>NZ_JBOHKS010000085.1:0-5224 GCF_050729195.1 Hypericibacter sp. | reverse complement strand
GACGGACATGACGGCCGTCAGCGCCGGCGGATCCGTGGCGCGATCGAACAGGATGCGAACCGGGAAGCCTTCCACGAAGTTGAAACGGCCCTGGGACGATGCGACGGTGATCTCATATCGCGCCAGCCCGTCTCGAATCGTTTCCGGCGACAGGCCCAGACCGAGGGCGAGGCCGCAAGCCGCCATCGCGTTCGCCACGTTCGGCCGGATGATCCCGCCGAGGCTCGCCGGAAACGCCGCCGCTCCGATCAGCGGCGTCATGTCATGGCCCTGCCAATGGACGATCGTTTCGTGGCCCTCCACGGACAGAAGTCCGATCGCTTCGCCGCCGGCCGCGAGATGGGCTTTGATCGCCGGTGAATCGGGGATCATGGAAAACAGGATGGTCCTCAGGCGCGCGCGGCAGGACGGCGCCAGGCTCGCGCAGCGCGGGTCATCGGCGTTCAGCACGACGGCTCTTCGCGCCGCGTCGATCACTTTCGCCTTCAACGCCGCCATCTCGTCGAGCGTCTCGATCCCGTTCATGCCGATCTGCTCCCGCCCGACATTCAGGAGCGCCGCCACGTCGCAGCGATCGAGATACATGCCGTCCTGAAGCAACCCGCCCCGCGCCGTCTCGAGGACCGCCGCCGTGACCGTCGGGTCCCGCAGCACGATCGAGGCCCCATGGGATTCCGCGCTGTCGGCGACCAGGACCTGCTCGCCGCCGATCCAGACACCCTCCGTGGTCGCGTTCCCGACACAATGGCCCGCGGCAGCCAGGATGCTGCTCAGCATCAGGGTCGTGGTGGTCTTCCCCTTGGTGCCGGTGACCATCGCGGTCGGGATGCGACCGTCCTCGCCGCGGGGATAGACGGTATCGAGAATGGCGCCGGCGACGTCGAAATCGGGGTTGGCTTCCGAATGCGGCCGCAGTCCGATCGACGTATTGATCTCGCAGATGCCGCCGCCGACCTCGCGCCAGGATTTCGAAATGTCGGGGCAGATGAAATCCACGCCCGCGACGGTCAGGGCCAAGGCCTTCGCGGCCCGCACCGCCGCGCGCGCATTGTCGGGATGAACCACCGCGGAGAGATCGATACTGGAGCCTCCGGTCGAGATGTTGGCGTTGACCCGGAGCCTGACCCGGCGGCCCGCCTCGGGAACGGTCTCGCGGCTGCAGCCTTGCTGCGCCAGGACCCGGTCCGCCTCCTCGTCGAGCGGCAGGAGCTCGAGCGGCCCGCGGATGCGCCGCAGATTCTTGTTCTCGACCTCCGCCAACTCGGTGACGCTGCGCCGGCCGTCGCCGAGGACGGAGGCCGGGATACGCTGCGCGACGGCCACCAGCTTGCCCTCGATCACCAGCATGCGGTGGTCCTCCCCGGGCAGGAAGGTCTGCAGCATGAAGCGTTCCCGGCCGAGATTGACCCGCTCCAGCACAGCCCGCAGCTCGTCCGCGTTGCGCAGGTCGGCAAAGACAGAGCGCCCCTTGTCGCCGAACACCGGCTTCAGAACGACGGGATAGCCAAGCGTTTCGGCCAGTTTCAGCGCCGAGGCCGCGTCCTTGACCGCAGCGAATTTTCCGACCGGGAGCTGCAGCTGCGCCAGGACTCCCAGGGTCAGCATCTTGTTATGGGCGAGCTCGCGGCCAATCCCGGATTCAGGTGTCAAAGCGGCACTCGTCAGGCGATGCTGCCGCGCGCCCTGTCCGAGCTGGACATAATTGAGCCCGGCGGCCATCCGGAACCAGGGAATGCCGCGCCGCTCGACGGTCTCGACCATCTGGCGCGTGGCATCGCTCATGCGCAGCTGCTTTACGCGCTCGACATGCCGCGCCAGCTCGGAATCGAGAGCGTCCTCTCCCGCCGGAGGCTGCACGGCCCGGTCCGCGAGCGGCACCGCCATGGCCAGGCAGGCATCGGCGAGAGAGGGATCGCGGCAGGAAAAATACACCACGGCGATGCGCCGCGCCGGATCGCGCGAATGGACGCCGCAAACCGGCGCCACGATGTCCCCGATCGATTGCAGCTGCTGCGCGATCCGGGCGACGAACTCGGCCGTGTCGACCGGCCTTCCGTTATCGATGGCGCCCGGCAGCCGGCGATCGAAGATCGCGCGATGCGAGGGCGTAAGCCGCGCCGTGGTCCAGCCGAACGCGTCGGCGAGGTGCAGGCTCCCGGCCAGGACCGGAACCGGCGCATGGATGTTGCGCCAGAGAAAATGCCGCTTGCCTCTGAGCTTGATCAACGGACCTCGCGCGGGGGCTGCCCTTGTGCCCCTCAGTCGAATCTGCCGGCGCGATTCCTAGCACGGTTCCGGGCGCCGCCGAGAGCCAGAGGTCTTCCTGGTTCCGCGCCCGGCATTCCGAAGGCGGACAAGACTTCCCGGGGACGACATGCTTCGCGCCTCTGCATCAGCGACCCGAAGCCCATGACGATCGCTCGACGGCCCAAGATCAATGACATCAAGCGGTTAGGAAATCAGGGGCGGAATCCGGAGCCGAAGGCACGAAGCTTGTCCCGGCTTCCAGCGGGGCTCGCACTCTGCTTCCGAGCCTTTGCTCCCACGAACAGAAGCAATTGAAACAATAAAGCGCGGTGCGACGACATCGAGCCGAAACTTGGTAACTCCATCCTTGTTGCCGGCCGCGGACTTGGCATCCCGGAGCCGGGTCTGCCGAAAGGACGGAGGCAATGATGATCGACGCGAGCATTACCGGAAATGGGAGCATATTCCTGCCGGACAACCCGCCCAATGTCGTTGTCACCAAGGCCAAGAGCCAGGCGAGGGCGCTGCAATGTCCGGTCTATATCTATTGGATCCGCTCGAGCTGGGTAACGACCACCGACCCGCACGAGCCCCCCTCGGAGGGAGCGGTCTGGATGATTCCTGCGAATGAGAACGACCCGGACTCCGCAAGCTGAGGCGGCGGCGGGGTGCGTCTCTGCACCGTTGTTGTCTCGCCTGCGACCGATCCCTGCATGGCGGTCACCAGTTGCGCGTCGTTCCGATCGATGGGAAACGCGCAAAGTTGGACGATCGAGTTGGATTGTCCAACCCGCTCTTCCTGCGTTCGGCGTGATCTGGTGGGTAAGCCTTTGAAAGGCTTGGTGGGCGCAGCAGGACTCGAACCTGCGACCCGCTGATTAAGAGTCAGCTGCTCTACCAACTGAGCTATGCGCCCAGATCCGGCCCGGCGGGCGGCCCTGAGAGCCATCCGAGGAACGCGGCGATATAGCAAAGCCACCCCCTCTTGTCGATAGGCTTGCCCGGTGGGCCTGGGGACAGTTTGGACCGGTCAAGCCCCTGTCCGGCCGGGAAATTCCCCTCCCCTGGCTGGACAGCCGCCGGCTGCGCTAAGATGCCGCCTGCTCGCCCCCGCCGCGGTGCCGAGGCACCCCTCCCGCCGCCGGGCCCGAGCCAACGAAGATAAACGTTCTGGGACATCGTCCTTCATTGCCACGGGAGACTTTCATGAATCGCCGTATGACGCTTGGCGCAGCCCTGGGCGGCGCCTTTACCCTTGCGCTTGCGCTGACGGGCTCTTTGCCCGCCGCAGCCGCCGATATGATCGGCAATTGCGAACTGACCGGCGCCAAGGGCTCGATCCCGATGACCCCGGCGGTCGCGGGCCAGCTCACCGTCGAGGTCAACCTGCCCGCCCCGGGCTGGTGGAACGGCGATACGCCCGAAAGCATCAAGGACGGCTACGAATACTGCATGGCGGCGAACATCGCGCACCGCGCCGGGCTCGATAAGGTCAAGGTCGTGAACGTCGCCTGGGACGCGCTGGTCGCGGGCCAGACCAGGAATTTCGACCTGGCGCTGTCCGAGATCTCGATCACCGACGAGCGCAAGAAGGTGGTGGATTTCTCGGTCCCCTACTTCTCCTCCGACATCGGCGTGCTGGCAAAGAAGAGCACCAAGGTCGAGGCCATGACCATGAAGGGCCTGCGCATCGGCGTGCAGCAGGGCACGACCGGCGCCGATTTCGTTCATAATCTGCTGATGCCGACCAATCCGGAGAAGGTGTTCCCGGATACACCCTCGATGTTCACCGCCCTCCAGGCGGGCCAGGTCGATGTGGCCATGACCGACACCGCGATCGTGCTGGGCCAGGCCGCCGTCTCCAACGGCATGTTCACCGTGGTCGGGCAGTACCAGACCGGCGAAACCTATGGCGCGCTCTATCCCAAGGGCTCGGCCAACGGCAAGACGATCGACAAGATCATCCAGGCGCTGATCGACGACGGCACCCTGAAGGCTCTCGCGGCGAAATATCTCGCCGGGGCCTGGGGCGCCGACCCGACCGCGATCCCCTACTTCAAGCCGTAATCGCCGGCCTTCCGCCGTTCGACGGGACCCTGCTCCGGGCGCATCCTCGCTCCGGAGCGGGGAGCCATCGGGGCGGCGCAGGAGACTTGGGCTTGCCAGGGGGCTTGCCAGGCTCCGCTTGAAAGGGGTCAGCGATGAGCAGCGACACCGCGCCAGAAGCCATCCGCGTCCCGCGCCGGCGCATCGCCACGCCGCCGAAGGACGCCGTCACCGGGGCCACGGTCGCCCTGGCGGGCGCGCTCGCCGTCATCGCCGCGACCTGGTGGCTGCGCAGCATCCTCCAAGGGGTGCTGGTCGATCTGCAGGTGAGCGGCACCATCGGCGAGACCATCCTGCTGGTCTGCTCGATCGCCTCCTTCGTTCTCCTGCTCCCGGCCTATCGCGCCCTCCAGGCCGCCAGGCGCGGCCGCGCCGCCCGGCTCCAGGGCGACATCATCGCCGCGCGCGTCCAGGGCGCCGCCGCCCGCACCTGGTGCTGGTACACCTTCGGCTATGCGGTGGCGGTGCTGCTGGTGCTCGTGATCGCGCTCTTCATCGTGCTCAACGATATCGCGGTCGGCCGCACCTTCTTCTTCCTGCCGCTGATCTTCAGTTCCTTCGGCCTCGTCTTCCACGCCTTCTGGGTCAACGTCTTCATCTTCTGCGTGGCCGAGGTGTTCGTTCTGATCTGGGGGCTGGTGGTCGCGATCGCGCGCCTCATCCCCGGCGAGCCCGGCCGGCCCATCCGCATGATCGCCACCGCCTATATCGACGTGTTTCGCGGACTCCCCGCCATCATCTCGATCTATCTGGTGGGCTTCGGCCTGCCGCTGACCGGCCTGCCGATCATTCGCGACTTCCCGCTCGAATGGTATGCGATCCTGGCCCTGACCTTGACCTACGGCGCCTATGTCGCCGAGGTCTATCGCGC
>NZ_JBOHKS010000084.1:0-5941 GCF_050729195.1 Hypericibacter sp. | reverse complement strand
GCGAGACACCGTAGCTGAAGGACGCAAAGGCGCCATTGATCTCGGGATAGGGCCGGCTCTGCCAGCGCAGCACTTCGGTCCACGAGCCGCCTTTGGACGAGAAGAGGAAAAGGACCGTATCGGTGCCGCATTCGATTGCGAAGTTCGCCGTGACTGCGACCAGATCGGGCTGACCAGGGGGCTGTTCCATCGTGAAGGTCAGATGGTCGCCGTAATGAACCGGGCCGATCGGCTCGACCTCGCGCTGCTCGAACCGCTGGTCCAGATCGTTCTGCGCATCGCCCGTATCGAACTTCGAGGGCAGACAGTGCATATAGGCGTCGAGAAAGTCGCGAAGGCGCGTTTTCATCTCCGAGATGACGGCCTGCGCTTGCGGCGTCAGGGATGTGGGTTCCGAATTCTCGTAGATAGGCAGCGCCCCGAGGGCGACCCGCGCGTCCCGGACCTTGGCTGCCGTATGATCGATCGCCGGCGAACCGCAAGAAGCGGCCCATGCCGGCTGGCCCATCACGAGCCAGAGACAAGCGGTCAGCGAGAGCGTCCGCAGGACAAAGCTCATGGGCGAATTACCCGGCGCCGGGGGGCCGAAACAGGGCGTGAGCCGCCGCCATTTGAACCCGCGTGCCGCCGAAGCGCAATGCCGCCCAGCCTCCGATCGATGCCGGCGGGGATGAAATTTCCGTAGCCATGCCTAGCCGGAGTCGCCGAATCGCGGCATAGTGCGATTTCGCATGTCCGAACCCGTCATTCTCGTCGAAGGGCTCTCCAAGCGCTTCGGCCCCGTGATCGCTGTCGATGAGCTCAGCTTCTCGGCATCCAGAGGGACCGTCATCGGTCTTCTGGGCGGCAATGGGGCCGGCAAGACCACCAGCATCGCCATGCTGCTGGGGTTGCTGATTCCGACTTCCGGCAGCATCCGCATCCTGGGCGAGGACATGCTCAAGCACCGTTATCGGGTGCTGGGCCGGATGAATTTTTCCTCGCCCTATGTGGACCTGCCGCAGCGCCTGACGCCGCGCCAGAATATGCGGGTCTTCGCCACACTCTATGGCGTCGCCGATCCGACTCGGCGCATCGCCGAGCTGGGCGAGGAGCTGGCGCTCAATGAATTCATGGATCGTCCCTGCGGCAAGCTCTCGGCCGGGCAGAAGACCCGGGTGGCGCTGGCCAAGGCGCTGCTGAACCGTCCGGAGCTGCTGCTGCTCGACGAGCCCACCGCCTCGCTCGATCCCGACACCGCCGACTGGGTCCGGCGCTATCTCGAGACCTTCCGCAAAGAGACCGGCGCCACGATCCTCTTGGCCTCGCACAACATGGCGGAGGTCGAGCGGCTCTGCAGCGAGGTCTTGATGATGCGCCGCGGCCGCGTGGTCGATCGCGGCAAGCCCTCGGATCTGCTGCGCCGTTATGGCCGCGCCAATCTCGAGGAGGTGTTCCTCGACATCGCGCGCGAGCGCGGGCATGGGGTGGCGGCGGCGGTCGAAGAAGCCAAGCCGGAAGCGGGCTGATTCACATGAGCATGACCCTCCAGGATTTCGCCCTCTCGCCGCGGCGCATCGGCGCCATCCTGCTGCGTCACCTCTATGTGCTGCGCAGCTCCTGGCCGCGGCTGGTCGAGATGGCCTATTGGCCGACCATGCAGATGATCATCTGGGGTTTCGTCTCGCAGTTCTTCTATACCCAGAGCTCCTATGTGGCGCAGGCCTTCGGCGTGCTGATGGCGGGCGTGATGCTGTGGGACGTGCTGTTCCGCGGCCAGCTCGGATTCTCGCTCTCCTTCCTCGAGGAGATGTGGGCACACAACCTCGCCAATCTCTATGTCAGTCCCTTGCGGCCGGCGGAGCATATCCTGGCGCTGATGGCGATGAGCGTGGTGCGCACGCTGATCGGCGTGCTGCCGGCGGCCCTGCTCGCGATCCTGCTCTACAAATTCTCGATCTTCGATATGGGCCTGCCGCTGCTGGCCTTCTATGTGAACCTGGTGATGATGGCCTGGGGCATCGGCATGCTCTCGACCTCGCTCCTGATGCGCTACGGGCTGGGCGCGGAGAACCTCGTCTGGTTCATCATCTTCCTGCTCGCCCCCATCAGCGCGATCTATTACCCGGTGACGGTGCTGCCGGCCTGGCTGCAGCCGATCGCCTGGTGCCTGCCCTCGACCCATGTGTTCGAAGGCATGCGCGAGGTGCTGTTCCACCAGCATTTCAACCTCACCCTGTTCTGGGGCGCGGTCGGGCTCAACGTCATCTACATCCTCGTCGGCCTCGGCGTGTACCTCATCGCCTTCCGCTCCGCCCGCGAACGCGGCGCGCTCCTGCAGATGGGGGAGTGACGAGTAAAGACTGCACATCCAACGCCGCTACGCCTGGGCGCAGCCCCTACTTCACCTTCCCGCGCACCGCATCCTTGAGCCGTTGCGGGATTTTCGCGCGCACGCCGACCTGCTCGGCGCCGGCGAGCGCGGCGAAGCGGCGAAGCGCGAGACCGAGCTGTTCGGCATCGGCGTCTTCGGCAAGCTCGAGCCGGCGCAGCCACCAGGTCTTGCCGTCGAGCTTGCCGTCGACCATGCCCACGGCCCGCTCGCCCTGGAGCACCGGCAGCGCGAAATAGAAGCGCCGCTTATGGGCCGGCGTGTAGGCCTCGAACTTGTAGTCGAGGTTGAAGAGCGCCTTGGCGCGCGGGCGGCTGTAGAGCAGATGGTCCAGCGGCGCCAGGAGCCGCGTCGGCGAATCGCTGACAGCAGACGCATTCCAGCCGGCCTCGTCCTCGGGCAGATACCAATAGACCGGCTGGTCGGGCAGGTCGGTCGCCTGCACCGGGATGGCGACGCCGCTCTCGAGCGCATGGGCCACATGCTCGCGCCAGCGCTTGATGCCGCCGCCGGGCCGCCAGGGTCCGTAATGGTGATGCGTGCGCTGGGCGATCTGCTCGGTCGTGGCGAGCTTCAGCACATGGAGCGCCGAGCGGATTAGGAAATCCTCATAGCCCTTGCGCCAGTCCTTGGCGCGCGGCGAAGGCGGCGCCGTCAGCTCCGGCAGGCGCCGCTCGGTCAGATCGAACAGGCGCTGGAAATTCTTGTCGCGTCCCGCCACCACCAGCTTGCGCTGCGCGAACATCACCTCGAGCGCGCGCGTGGTTTCCTTGATGGTGTTGAAGCCACCGACGATGCGCCGGCTCTTGAAGCTGCCCGGCCCCGTGGGTCCGTTGGCGCGGATGTAATCCTCGACCTCCTGCATCACCTTCTTCAGCCGCTTGGTGACCGGGCTGCGCAGGGTCGCCGGGTCGGCGAGGCTCTCCGACATATGCGCCAGCCAGTCGCGCCGCGTGGCGAAGATCGGGTAGTGGGTCTCGACCAGCGCGCTTTGACCGTAAAGCAGATCGTAGAAATGCGACGGTGCCGAGGCGCTGCGCGCGGCCCAGGCGATCTCCTGATTGCGCAGGCCCGTGATGCGGATCGAATCGATCTGCCACATGGCGAGATCGACCGCGCGCGCCGGTGCCTGGGCTTCCGGCCAGAACGCGCCCCACAGCCCCTGCCGGTCGAGCAGGAAGCGGCGCAGCTCCGAAGCCGATGCCTTGCGGGGGATCGTCATGAGGGACGCAAGCCTAGCCGTCCTTGCCGCTGACGCCCGCCTCGGCAAAGGTCGCCATGCCGGTATGGCAGGCGACCGCCGCCTTGAGCAATCCGATCGCGAGCGCCGCGCCCGAGCCTTCTCCCAGCCGCATGCCGAGATCGACCAGCGCGCGCTTGCCGATCGCTTCCAGGAGCCGCTTATGGCCGGGCTCGGCCGAGACATGCGCCACCATGCAATGATCGAGCGCGCGGGGATCGATCCCGCGCAACACCGCGGCCGCCACCGTGCAGGCGAAGCCGTCGAGCAACACCGGTACGCGCGCGAGGCGCGCCGCGATCACGGCGCCGGCGATCGCCGCCAGCTCGCGTCCGCCCAGGCGGCGCAGGATCTCGAGCGGATCCTTGAAATGCGCGCGATGCAGCTTCAAGGCCTCGTCGATCACCGCGATCTTGTTCTCGAGTGCGGAGCCCGTCACGCCGGTGCCGGGGCCAGCCCAGTCGCGGCCATTGCCGCCGATGATGGCTGCCGCCAGCGCCGAGGCGCTGGTGGTGTTGGCGATGCCCATCTCGCCGAGGCAAAGAAGATCGATGCCGGGCTCGACCGCTATCATGCCGTAGCTCATGGCATGGGCGCATTCCTCCTCGCTCAGCGCCGGCGCGCGCGAGAAATCCTCGGTCGGCTCGTCGAGCGCCATCTCATAGACCCTGAGCTCCGCATCGGCCGCGCGGCAGAGCTGATTGACCGCGGCGCCGCCGGCGACGAAGTTCGCGACCATCTGCTTGGTGACCGCGGCCGGAAACGCCGAGACGCCGCGCGCGGCGACACCGTGATTGCCGGCGAAGACCGCGACGCGCGGACGATCGAGCCGCGGCGGGTGATGGCCCTGCCATTCGCAGAGCCAGTGCGTGATTTCTTCCAGCCGGCCCAAGGCACCGGGCGGCTTGGTGAGCTGTCCTTCGCGCGCCGCCGCGAGCGTGCCCGAGGCCTGATCCGGGCCCGGCCATTGCGCGATCACGGCGCGGATTTCGGCGAAGCTGGCGGCGGGTCGGTCGTTCGCGGGCGTGTTCGGCATGAGGCACCTTGAGGCGGGATTCGTCGAGAGGACCGGAGGAGTGGCGAGGGCGCCCGCGAGGACAGCGTGAAGCCGGGGATGAAACTGCTGGCCTGGCGATGCGGAATGGCCCCGCTGCGACGCCAGGATCGGATCCCCTGTCCGGGCGCTTTGCTTCGGGGGCGGCAACTGTCCTATAACCCCCGCATCCGCGCCAGCGGGAAAAACCTCACACATTCTCCATGCCAGATCCTGCCGCCCCGAATGAACCCGTGCCGCCGCCCGACTCCGGGTCCGACCCGATTCGGGCGCCCGGCACGTCGCTGTGGAATCCGCTGGCCTGGTTCGAGGATCTCCGCCTCGCTCTGGCCTTCCTGACCCGCCTGCCGATTCGAGGCGATATCGCGCCCCGGCCGCTCGCGGCGGCGGTGCGCTGTTTCCCTCTGGTCGGTGTGGTTGTCGGTCTCGGCGGCGGATTGGTCTATGCGCTGGGGCTGAAGCTCGGCCTGCCGCCCCTGGGCACCGCGCTCTTCGCCATCGTCGCGACCGGTCTCCTGACTGGGGCATTGCATGAGGACGGATTGGCCGACAGCGCCGACGGGCTGGCCGGGGGCCATGATCGCGACCGGCGCCTTGCGATCATGTCGGACAGCCGTATCGGCAGCTATGGCGTGCTGGCGCTGATCGTCTCGGTCATGGCGCGCGCCTCGCTGCTGGCGGGATTGCCGACGGCCCATGGCATCGCCGCGCTCATCGCCGCCCATGCACTCGCCCGCGCCGGCATGACGCTGGTGATGGCGCGCGGCACGGCGGCCAAAAGCGGTGGCCTCGCGGCCGGCGCCGGCAAACCCGCCGAGGGCGACGCGCTGGTGGCGCTCGCGATCGCGGCGATCGTCGCCTGGATCGCGCTGGGACCGGTGGTCGCGGCGGTGGCATTGGTGGCAACCCTGATCGTGGCCTGGGCGATGGCCCGGCTCGGCAAGCGCCTCATCGGCGGCTATACCGGCGATATCCTCGGCGCGGTCGAGCAGTTGTCGGAGATCGCGGTGCTCGCCATCGCCGCGGCGGCGATTTGAGCGGAGACAGAAACCGATGACGGTTCCGATCACGCGCTGGTGGTGGATCCGGCATGCGCCGGTGACCTCCCATGGCGGGCGCATCTATGGCCAGCGCGACGTACCGGCCGATTGCGCCAACCTCGCCAGTTTCGCCGGCCGGGCGCGCCTCCTGCCCACCGACGCCGCCTGGATCGCGAGCCATCTGGCGCGCACGCACCAGACGGCGGCCGCGATCTTCGCCGCGGCCGGCAAGCCGG
>NZ_JBOHKS010000083.1:0-24964 GCF_050729195.1 Hypericibacter sp. | reverse complement strand
GGCATTCCCGACGAGTATCGCTTGATGCAGCCGGAATTGATCGCGCTGCTGGAGGAACGGGTCGGGCGCTTCATCGATCTCCCGCCGGTCTGAGCTTTCGCATCACCACGGAGCCGCTCAGGGCTGCGTCGCCTGCTCCACCGGCAGTGACGCCGCTTCGCTGCCCAGATGCTTGCCGGACGGCAGACTCGCCTCCGACCAGCCGCCGCCGAGCGCCTGGATCAGGCTCACGCTCGCGGTGAAGCGGCTTTCCTCGACGGTGAGATATTGCTGGCGGTCGCTGAGGGCCGTGGATTGGGCTGTGACGACCGTCGTGTAGTCCACCGTGCCGGCCTTGTATTCGTTGAGCGTGAGCTGCTCCGCCTCTTCGGCGGCCTTGGCAGCGGCGCCCTGGGCCTCGGCCTGCTGCGCCAGGACCCGCAGGGCCACGAGCTGGTCCTCGACCTGCTGGAAGCTGGTAAGCACGGTCTGCCGGTAATCGGCGACGCTTTCGTCGTAGCCTTCTTTTGCGGCCTTCACTTGCGCGCTGCGCAAGCCGCCTTCGAAGAGCGTCGCCACCAGTTGCGGCCCCACCGCCCAGACGCCAGCCGACGCTTCGAACAGGGTGTTCAAGCTGGTGCCGATCAGGCCATAAGACCCGTTGATGCTGAGGTTCGGATAATAGGCGGCGAGCGCGACGCCGATCTGCGCGTTGGCGGCGGCCACCCGGCGCTCCGCCGCGGCGATGTCCGGCCGGCGTTCGAGCAAGGTCGAGGGCACGCTCTCCGGGGTCTCGGGCAGGGCCGTGGTGAAGGGAGCCGGTGCGATCGAGAAATCGGCCGGCGGTTTGCCGACCAGGACGGCGATCGCATGCTCGAACTGGGCGCGCTGCGTGCCGACCGCGATGGCCTGTGCCTTGGTCGCCTGGAGCTGCGCCTCGGCCGTGGCCACGTCGGACTTGGCCGCGACCCCGACCGTGTAGCGGTTGCGCGTGATCTCCGCCGTGCGCGCGAAGGCGGCACTGGTCTCGTTGAGGAGCCGTTCGAGCTCGTCGTCATAGCGCAGCGAGAAGTAGTCGACGCCCAGCTCGCCCTGGGCCGAGAGCCGGGCCGAGGCCAGATCGGCGGCGCTCGCCTGCGCCGTCTCGGCCTGGCTCTCCACCGTCCGGCGGATCCGGCCCCAGATGTCGAGCTCCCAGGTGGCATTGGCGGTGATGCCGTATTCGCTCTCGCTGGAACTGCCATGGCTCGTTGAGACGGTGCCCGTTCCGGTCGATGTGCTGTTCGAGGTGGAGAGTTGCCGGCCCTTGCTCAGCTCGTGCGGCTGGATCGTCGGATCCAGCGTGACGGTCGGCCAATATTCGGCCCGCGCCTCCTTGACCGTCGCGCGCGCCGCCTCGTACGCCGCCGCGGCCGATTTGAGATTCTGGTTCGACACGTCGATCTGGCGCTCGAGGTTGTCGAGGACGGGATCGTTATAGACCGCCCACCAGGCACCACGGTCGGTTTCGTCCTGCGGCCGGGCGGGCCTCCATTCGGTGCCGCCCGTCTCGACGGGCGCCGCGGCTTCCTTGAACGCCGCCGGCGTCTCCATGGTCGGCCGCTGATAGTCCGGTCCCACCGCGCAGGCGGAGAGCAGGACACACGATGTCACGGCGATCGTCCATCGGCGAAGCATGGGCCCGCATGCTGGACGATCGAGCCACTGAAAAAACCCACGGCCCCTCCCATGCCGGCTTCGCCGGCGATTCAACGGAGCAGCGGGCGTAGAGCGCGGGCGGAAGGGGCGGCGAGCGCAGCGAGCGGGGAGGGGAATGGTCGCCGCATGAGAGGTGATCGACAGAATAGGCTCCTCCGGTAAGCAGCCTCGCGCGGCACCCCTCCCCCTACCCCCTCCCGCAAGGGGAGGGGGCGTGAGAATGCTCGCCTCGTTTTTTCGTTCAACCGACATCGATCGCCTCCGGGCCTGCGGCGGCACCGCGCTGCCGCCCGTGTCGCCAGCGCCGGCTCCAGAGGCCGAGCCGGTCGAGATAGAGATAGACGACGGGCGTGGTGAAGAGGGTGAGCAACTGGCTCACGATCAGCCCCCCGATCACGGCGATGCCGAGGGGCTGACGAAGCTCGGCGCCCTCGCCGATGCCGAGCGCCAGCGGCAGGGCGCCCAGGAGGGCCGCCATCGTCGTCATCATGATCGGCCGGAAGCGCACCAGGCAGGCGGCGTGGATCGCCTCGCGCGCGGTCATTCCCCGGTCCCGCTCGGCATGGATCGCGAAGTCGATCATCATGATCGCGTTCTTCTTGACGATGCCGATCAGCAGGATCACGCCGATGAGCGCGATGATGCTGAATTCGAGATGGCACACCATGAGCGCCAGCACGGCGCCCAGGCCCGCGGAGGGCAGCGTCGAGAGGATCGTGATCGGGTGGATATAGTTCTCGTAGAGGATGCCCAGCACGATATAGACCGCGGCGATGGCCGCGAAGATCAGATAGGGCTCGGCCGCCAGCGACTGCTGAAACACCTTGGCCGTCCCTTGGAAGCCGCCATGGATCGAGGCCGGCATGCCGATCTGGTTCTCGGCAGTGGTGACGGCGGCGGCTGCGTCGCTGAGTGAGCGTCCCGGTGCCAGGTTGAAGGAGATCGTGCTGGCGACCGAAAGACCCTGATGCGTCACGGCGAGCGGCGTGCTGCCGGGGGCGTAGCGGGTGACCGTCGAAAGGGGAACCATCGTCTCCAGGCTCGTGCTGACCGCCTGGCCGCTCGAGGCGACGCTGCGGCCCGTCGATCCCAGGCCGTTCATGAGCTGATTGCGCGCCGCACTGGCGGCACCGGCCGTGGTCGCGGGCGCTCCGGTGCCCGTCGCGGCGGCCGCCGTCGCCCCCACGATGGTGTTGGTGACGGCGCTGCCGCCGACGACCTCGCCGGCCGTGCTCACATAGATGTTCCGCAGCGCCTCGGGGTTCGCCCAGTATTGCGGCTCGACCTCCATGATGACGTGATACTGGTTCAGCGCATTGAAGATGGTGGAGACCTCGCGCTGGCCGAAGGCGTCATAGAGCGTGTTGTCGATATCCGCAGTCGCGATCCCCAGCCGCGCCGCCGTGTCCCGATCGATGGTCAGGTCGGTCTCGAGCCCGTTGCGCTGCTGGTCGGAGCTGACATCGCGCAGCGCCGGCGCCTTTTGCAGCGCCGCCACCAGCTTCGGCGTCCACTCATAGAGCGAGGCCAGATTGTCGCTCTGCAGCGTGAACTGGTAGAGCGCGTTGCTCTGGCGTCCGCCGACATGAAAATCCTGGACCGGCTGCAGCAGCAGGGTGGCGCCGGGGATCTGCGCCAGCTCGCGCCGCAGGCGGCCGATCACTTGTCCGGCCGACAGACCGCGCTCCGATTTCGGCTTGAGCGAGACGAAGACGAGGCCGCTGTTGGTCTGCCCGCCCCCGGTATAGCCCGTGACATCGTCGACGGCCGGGTCCTGCTGGATGATCGACACGAAATCGGCGAGTTTCCGGCGCATCAGCTGGAAGGAGATGCTCTGGTCGGCCTGGATCGTGCCGATCAGCCGTCCCGTATCCTCTTCCGGGAGAAAGCCCTTCGGCACGACGACATAGAGATAGACGCTCATCGCCATCGCCCCAAGCATGACGAGGATGATCAGCGGCGGATGGGCCAGGACCCAGCGGAGCGCGCGGTCATAGGATTGCAGTGACCAGCCGAACAGACCCTCAATCGCCCGCGCCACCCGGCCCGGGCGGCCACCCTGGCGTCCCTTCAGCACATAGGCGCACATCATCGGAGTGGTGGTGAGGGAGACCACCAGCGAGACCAGGACCGCGACCGTGAGCGTGATCGCGAACTCGCGGAACAGCCGGCCGACGATGCTCCCCAGGAAGATGATCGGGATGAAGACCGCGACCAGCGAGAGGCTCATCGACAGGACGGTGAAACCCACCTCGCGCGCGCCCTGCAGGGCCGCCTGGAACCGGCCCATGCCGGCCTCGATATGGCGCGAGACGTTCTCCAGCACCACGATGGCGTCGTCGACGACGAAGCCGGTGGCGATCGTCAGCGCCATCAGCGAGAGATTGTCGAGGCTGTAGCCCAGCAGATACATGACGCCGAAGGTGCCGATCAGCGAAATCGGCACGGCGACGCTGGGAACCAGGGCCGCGCGGAAATTCTGCAGGAAGGCGAAGACGATCAGGATCACCAGCAGGACCGAGGTCAGAAGGGTGATCTCGACGTCATGGAGCGACTGCCGGATCGTGGTTGAGCGATCGGCGGCGACCGAGATATCGATGTCCTTCGAGACCGACGCCTGCAGCTGCGGCAGCGCCGCCATCACCCGATCGACAGCATCGATGATGTTGGCGCCGGGCTGGCGATAGAGCAGCACCAGCACGGCAGGTTTGCCGCCCGACAGGCCCGAATTGCGGAGATTCTCGACGGAATCGTCCACATCGGCGACGTCGGAAAGCCGCACCGGCGCCCCGTCGCGATAGGCCACGACCAAGGGCCGATAGGCGCTGGCCTCGCGGACCTGATCGTTGGTGTAGATCTGGAGATGGCGATCGTCCTCCTCGACCACTCCTTTCGGACTGTGGGCGTTGACGGCCGCCAGCGCCGCGCGGACATCCTCGAGCCCGATCCCATAGCGGAAGAGAGCATTCGGATTGAGCTCGACCCGCACCGCCGGGAGCGAGCTGCCCCCGACATCGACCTGGCCGATGCCCCCGATCTGCGACAGCTTCTGCTGCATCACCGTGACGGCCGCGTCATAGATCTGCCCGCGGCTCAGCGTGTGCGAGGTCAGGGCCAGGATCAGGATCGGTGCGTCGGCGGGGTTCACCTTCTTGTAGGTCGGATTGTTCGGCAGGTTGGTCGGCAGGTCGGCGCGCGCCGCATTGATCGCGGCCTGCACGTCGCGAGCGGCGCCGTCGATATCGCGGTCGAGACCGAACTGCAGGGTGATGCGCGTCGAGCCCGACGTGCTAGACGAGGTCATCTCGGTCACGTCGGCGATCGTGCCCAGATGGCGCTCGAGCGGCGTCGCGACGCTGGAGGCCATCACATCGGGACTGGCGCCGGGCAATTGCCCCGTGACCGAAATCGTCGGGAAATCGACCTGCGGCAGGGGCGCGACCGGAAGATGGAAATAGCCGAGCCCGCCGGCGAGCGCGATCCCCAGCGTGAGGAGCGTGGTGGCGACGGGTCGCCGGATGAAGAGCGCCGAGAGGCTCAAGGCAACGCCCCTTCATCGGCCGAGAGACCCAGCCCGCCTTGCGGCGACCGCCGGCTCCGGCGCGCCAGCCGGTCGAGGGCCAGATAGATCACCGGCGTGGTGAAGAGCGTCAGCATCTGGCTGGCGATGAGACCGCCGACGATGGTGAGGCCCAGCGGATGGCGCAGCTCGGAACCGGTGCCGGAACCCACCATGAGCGGGACGGCGCCCAGCATCGCCGCCATCGTCGTCATCAGGATCGGCCGGAGCCGCAGCAGGCAGGCCTGGCGGATGGCCTCGCGCGGCGCCTTGCCCTCGTTGCGCTCCGCATCGAGGGCGAAATCGATCATCATGATCGCGTTCTTCTTCACGATGCCGATCAGGAGGACGATGCCGATGATCGAGATGACGTCGAGCTCGCTGCCCGCCAGCATCAGCGCCAGCAGCGCGCCGATGCCGGCCGAGGGCAGCGTCGAAAGAATCGTGATGGGATGGATGAAGCTCTCATAGAGGACGCCCAGCACGATATAGACGGTCACGATGGCGGCGAGGATGAGCAGCAACTCGTTGCCGAGCGCCGCCTGGAAGGCGAGGGCGGCGCCCTGGAAGCTGGTGGCGATGCTCGATGGCAGGCCGATCTCCGTTTCCGCCTGCTTGACGGCGGCGACGGCCTGGCCGAGCGAGGCACCAGGAGCGAGGTTGAAGGAGACGATGCCGGACGGAAACTGCCCCAGATGATCGATCTGCTGCGGCGCCGTCCGCTCCTCGATGGTGGCGATGGCCGACATCGGGACCTGTCCGCCGGGCCCCACCGCCGAGGGCAGATAGATCGAGCTCAGCGCCTGCGCCGGCGTCTGCGGCGAGGGCGCCGCCTCTAACACCACGCGATACTGGTTCGACTGGGTGAAGATCGTGGAGATGATGCGCTGGCCGAAGGCGTCATAGAGCGCGTTGTCGACCGTCGCGGTGGTGATGCCGAAGCGCGCCGCGGTGTCGCGATCGACATTCACATAGATCGCCGGCCCCTCTTGCTCCAGGTTGCTGGAGACGTCGGCGAGCTCCGGCAGCGACTTGAGGCGATCGACCAGCTTCGGCGTCCAGGCCGCCAACTCGTCCGGATTGGCATCCTCCAGCACGAAGCGGTATTGGGTCCGGCTGACGGTCGCGTCGATCGTCAGGTCCTGCACCGGCTGCATATAGAGCGAGATGCCGGGGACCTGCGCCGTTTCCTGCTCCAGCCGGCGGATGATCTGGGTCACGGTGCTGCGGCGCTCGTTGCGCGGCTTCAGATTGATGAGCAGCCGGCCGTCATTGAGGGTCGTGTTGGTGCCGTCCACGCCGATGAAGGAGGACAGGCTCAGCACCTCGGGATCCTTCAGGATCGCATCCGCCAGCGCTTCCTGCCGGCTGGCCATGGCGCCGTAGGAGACCGAAGGCGGTGCCTCGGAAACGGCGAGGATGGCGCCGGTGTCCTGGGTCGGGAAGAAACCCTTGGGGACGATCAGATAGAGATATCCCGTGACCGCGACCGCCAGCACCGCCACCGCCAGCGTCGCCGCCTGGCGATCCAGGACCCAGTCGAGCGCGCGCTCGTAGAGCCGGCTCAGCGCCTCGAACCAGGCGCGGTTGCCGCGTTCCAGCATGCCCTCATGGCCCGCCCGGCGGCGCAGCAGCTTGGCGCAGAGCATCGGCACCAGGGTCAGCGACACCGCGGCGGAGATCAGGATCGTGACCGCCAAGGTCACGGCGAACTCGCGGAACAGACGTCCCACCACGTCGCCCATGAACAACAACGGGATCAGGACCGCGATCAGCGACACGGTGAGGGAGACGATGGTGAAGCCGATCTGAGCCGAACCGCGAAGGGCCGCCCGCAGCGGCGTCTCGCCCTCCTCGATATAACGGGCGATGTTCTCGATCATGACGATCGCATCGTCCACCACGAAGCCGGTGGCGATGGTGAGCGCCATCAGCGATAGGTTATCGAGGCTGAAGCCCAGGAAATACATCGCCGCGAAGGTGCCGATGAGGGACAGCGGCACCGAAAGACTGGGCACGATGGTGGCCGGCAGGTTGCGCAGGAAGAGGAAGATCACCAGCACGACCAGGCCCACGGATGCCGCCATCTCGAACTCGACATCCCTGACCGAGGCCCGGATGGTGTCGGTGCGGTCGGTGAGAACGCTCACCTCGATCGAAGGCGGCAACGAGCTCTGGAGCTGCGGCAGCAGAGCCCGGATCCGACCGACGACCTCGATGACATTGGCGCCGGGCTGGCGCTGGATGTTGAGCAGCACCGCGGGCGTGCTGTTCATCCAGGCGCCGCGCTGGTCGTTCTCGGCGCCGTCGACGATTTCCGCGACATCCGACAGCCGTACCGGGGCGCCGTCCTTATAGGCGATCACCATGCTCCTATAGGCGTCGGCGCTTTGGAGCTGGTCGTTCGCGTTGATCGTGTAGGCGCGCGAGGGTCCGTCGAAATTACCCTTCGGCAGATTGACGTTGGAGTTGGCGACGGTGGCGCGCAGATCGTCGATGCCGAGGCCATAGGCGGCGAGGGCTTCCGGATTGGCGCGGATGCGCACCGCGGGCCTTTGCCCGCCATTGATGCTGACCAGGCCGACGCCCGCCAGTTGCGAGATCTTCTGCGCCAGCCGCGTATCGGCCAGATCCTCGACCTGCGGCATGGGCAGCGTCGTGGAGGTCAGCGCCAGCGTCATGATCGGCGCGTCGGCGGGATTGACCTTGGCATAGATCGGCGGCGCCGGCAGATCGGAGGGGAGGAGGTTTCCCGCCGCATTGATGGCGGCCTGGACCTCCTGCTCGGCGATATCCAGGCTGACATCCAGTCCGAACTCGAGCGTGATGACCGAGGCGCCGCCCGAGCTGGCCGAGGACATCTGGTCGAGGCCCGGCATCTCGCCGAACTGGCGCTCCAGCGGCGCCGTCACCGAGGAGGTCATGACGTCGGGGCTGGCGCCGGGATAGAAGGTCTGAACCTGGATGGTGGGGTAGTCGACTTCCGGCAGAGCCGCGACCGGCAGGAAGCGGTAGGCGATGATTCCGATCAGGAGGATCGCCACCATCAGCAAGGTGGTCGCGACCGGCCGGAGGATGAACGGGCGGGAGAGGTTCAAAAGCGGGCCTCCGGCGGGAGCGGTGCTCCCGCGATTCCTCAGGGAGCAGCGTTGCCGGCCGACGACCGGGATTGAAGGGTCCCGGCGCTCGCCGGATCGTTGTTCCCCGCCTGACGGGAGGATGCGCCGGCGTTGCCACCGGCCGCATCCTTGACGGCAACCTTGGCCCCGTCGCGCAGCTTGTCGGCCCCGTCCACGACGACGCGGTCGCCCGGTGCCAGCCCCGAGGCGACGACGACCCGCTCGCCATCCACGATGCCAAGCTTCACCGGGCGAACCGTGACGGTCTGGTCGGGCTGGATCAGATAGACGTAAGTGCCGGGCTCTCCGCGCTGGATGGCGGCCGTGGGGATGACCGTCGCGTCATGGACGACATCCATGACCAGCCGGGCATTCACGAACTGGTTCGGGAAGAGGCCTTCATCCTGATTGTCGAACTCGGCCTTCAGCTTGACGGTGCCGGTGCTGGTATCGACCTCGTTGTCGAGCGTCAGCAGCTTGCCCTGGGCCAGCACCGCCGTCTGGTCCCGGTTATAGGCGGTCACCGGCAAGGTGGCCCCGGCTCGAAGCTGCTTCACGATCTGCGGGAGATTGTCCTCAGGGACGGGGAACACCACCGTGATCGGGTGCATCTGGGTGATGGTGGCGATGCCGTTGCTGTCGCTGGTCTGCACGTAATTGCCTTCGTCCACCTGCCGCAGTCCGATGCGGCCCGTGAGCGGCGCCACGATGCTGCAATAATCGAGGCTGACCTTGGCGGCATCGACCAGCGCCTCGTCCGCCTTCACGATGCCCTCGTCCTGCTGGACCAGGGAGGCCTGGGTGTCCACCTGCTGCCCGGCGATCGAATCCTGGGTGGCCAGGGTGCGGAAACGGGTGAGATCGAGCCGGGCGTTCTTCTGGAGTGCCTGGTCACGGATCAGCTGGCCTTGCGCCTGCTGCAGGGCGGCGGCGTAGGGACGCTGGTCGATCTGGGCCAGGAGCTGGCCCTTCTGCACGGTCTGGCCTTCTGTGAAGGCGATCTGGGTGAGATGCCCGTTGATCTGCGTCCGCACCGTCACGGTCGCCAGCGGCGTCACGGTGCCAAGCGCATCCAGCGTGTCGTTGACGTCGCTGGTCTGGGCCGTTGCCGCCGCGACCGGCATGGGCGTGTCGGCGGCGGCGCGGGTGGGGCGGGCGGGGGCCGCCTCGTCCGTATAGACCCGCCAGCCGATGCCACCCAGCGCCAATAACAGCAGGAAGAGGAAGATCGTGCGCCCGAGAAGGCTGCGTCGTTTTGTGGGCTTGGACGATACAGGCACTGGCCGTCCCGCATCGTCACGAAGACCCTTATCGTCCATATAGGACAGCGGTGGACGGGTGGGTTGCAGCCGAGGTGCCGGATGAGCGGTCATGCGCGCGAAGGACCATCGATGAAAGAGTGCAATCGCGTCGGGATCCCGCTTTCTCGATGAAAGGAGGCCGTCGCGGAGCAGCCGGAGTCAGGGTCGGCTCCGGAAATCTGCTCGGACTATGTCACGCACGGATATAGGGATGACTACGCGCGGGATCGTCGCGTCCCGGCAGGGTGCGTCGGAAAGATGAAACACGCGGCGATTGATCATGTTCGATACGACATCGGCCTGCTGCGGGCGTACCGAACGGCAGGAGGGCCGTGCGGATACCCGCTTCGCGTGCAAGGCTCGACGGTGACGAGAAATTGGAATGACGGAACGGCTGCGGAAAATAGCGCTTTGCTATCGACGATTTAATTTCGCTGGTGTCTTGCCGAAGATTCAGGCGTCAGATGAACTTCCCGTCAGCAACGGACGGATCATCGTTCCAGCGCTTCTCTGATCTTCTGCGCCAGGGTCTCCAGCTTGTACGGCTTCGCCAGGAAATGCACCTCGGCGTCGAGCTTGCCGTGATAGACGATGGTGTTCTCGGTATAGCCCGAGGTGAACAGCACCTTGAGCGCGGGGCGTGTCGCCAGGGCGCGCTCGGCGAGCACCTTGCCGGTCATGCCGCCGGGCATGACGACGTCGGTGAAGAGCAGATCGACCTTGCGATCGGTTTCGAGGATCGCCAGGGCCTGCGGACCGTTCGCGGCCTCGATCACCTGATAGCCGAGGCCCGTGAGCTGGGAGACCACCAGGCTGCGGACCCCGGCATCGTCCTCGACCGCCAGGATCGTCTCGCTGCGGGCGGCGGCGGGGACGGTCGCTGGTACCGCTGTGACGGCGTCGGGCGCGTCGCCGGCGGGGCGCGGCAAATAGAGTCGTACGGTCGTGCCATGCCCGGCCTCGCTATAGATCTTCAGATGGCCGTTCGACTGCTTGGCGAAGCCATAGATCATGCTCAGGCCCAGCCCCGAGCCTTTGCCGACATCCTTGGTCGTGAAGAAGGGCTCGGCCGCGCGGGCCAGCACGTCGGGTGTCATGCCCAAGCCGGAGTCGGTCACCGCCAGCATCACATAATCGCCCGGCACCACCTCGTTGTTGCGCGCGGCATAGGCGGCGTCGATCGACGCGTTCACCGTCTCGATGGTGAGCTTGCCGCCCTGGGGCATGGCGTCGCGCGCATTGACGGCGAGATTGAGGAGCGCGCTTTCGACCTGGCCCTTGTCGGCCAGCATGGGCCAGAGTCCCGGCGCCAGCTCGAGATCGATCTCGATCGGCTCGCCCAGGGTCCGGCGCAGGAGATCCTCCATGCCCAGGATCAGTGCGTTGGCGTCGAGCGGCCGCGATGCCAGGGTCTGGCGGCGCGAGAAGGCCAGCAGGCGCTGGATTAGCGTGGCGCCGCGCTCGCTGGCCCGGAGCGCCTTCTCGATCGAGCGGCGCGCGTCGCCCTCGGTGCGGGCGAGGGCGATATCGAGATTGCCGAGCACCACCGTCAGCAGATTGTTGAAGTCATGCGCCATGCCGCCGGTCAGATGGCCGACGGCCTCCATCTTCTGGCTCTGCCGCAGCTGCTCTTCGGCTTGGCGCAGCGCCGTCACGTCGCGCGCCGTCGCCAGGCTGCGGCGATGCCCGTCCTCGTTGATCGGGGCGGCATGGGTCGCGCCGATCCGCGTCACCCCGTCCTGCCCCAGATAGCGCAGGTCGGTGATCGGCAATTGCTTCCCTTCCTTGAGCGAGAAGCGGGTGCGCTCCTGGGCGCGCAGACGATCCTCGGGATGGATGATCGCGAAGATCGACCGGCCGGTGACGGACTCCGGGTTGGGCGCACCGAACAGCCTGGCGGCCGCGGGATTGGCGAACAGGATCATGCCGTCCTGGTGGATCCAGACCGCTTCCTGCATGAGATCGAACAGCCGGCGATAGCGCTGCTCGCTGACGCGCTGGCGTTCCTCGCTGGCGGTGAGCGATTCCAGGGAGGCGCGGCGCTCACGGTCGAGCCGATTGGCATAGAGTCCGATGGCCCAGACCACGCCGGTCAGGATCGCGACGCTGGCGATGGTGAGGAGCGCCACGCCGGTCCAGGTGTCGTAAAGCCCGAGACGCTCACCCCGGATCCGCAGCCAGCCGATGAGGGGCAGCCCGACCACGATCGTCGGCAGCAGCCGGCGTGCCATGGCGCCGCCGGCTCCCTCCGAGCGCAGAAGCATCATCCAGCCTGTCTCGGGACGGCTCGCCGCCGTGCCCAGGAACAGAAGGAAGAGAGCGAGGGCCGAGTGCAGTGCGATCGAGCCATAAGCCTCGCGCGAATAGAGCATCGGTACGTGGTAGGCGTAACCGATGATCGCGAGATAGGCGAAGGTCAGACCCGAGACCACGAGGGCCGTGAAGATCGTGTCGATCGCGGGCCCTCTACGGCGCGGCAGCAACATGAGGATGCCGAACAGCACGAAACTCATCGCCGAGATCGGCGACATGCGGCCGGGGAAGGGTTCCGTGGGATCGGCGGCGCCGGGGAAGAACAGGCGATCGATCCCGAGATCGGCGGTCGTCAGATACTCGACCAGCGTGGCTGCGCCGATCGCGAGCACGAGGAGGCCGCCGGCGGCGATGGCGGGAGGAACGACAGGAGAGGGCGGCAGGCCTTCACGCCGGGCGGTCAGCGCCAGCACCAGGGCCGACAGAACGAAGGCGATGGCCGTGTTCGGCTTCATCGCCGAGTAACCGGGCAGGATCGATTTAAGGAGGGTCACATTGCCGGCCCAGCCGATCAGCACCACGACCCCGAGGAGGCCGACAATGATCCCCGCGATCCGGGCCGCCCGGAGCGGATCGTCACGCAACGATAGCGCGCTGCTGGAGGCGGGTCTTCCCGCTCCGGTCGAAGCCGAACTGGGCCCTTGCCGATCAGGTGCCATGGACATTGCCGCCCGGGCCTTCCCCGAATCCCCCGCCACGCCGAACTCGCCTGCCCATCATAGTTGAATTCGGGGGAGTGGCTACGGGTCGCCCCTAAATCACAAAGATACCTCCCCCCTCTTAACCTCCGGAGCCCGGAGGGCGAAGGAGGGGCAGGGGATAAGCAAGTTAAGGAGAGACGAATATCGGTAAGCCGGCCGCTCAGAAGTCCTTCGCGAACCGCAGAGCGTCATAGATGGCGGCGTGGATGTTGCGCGACGACACGGCATCGCCGATGCGGATGAGGCGATAGCTGCCCGCTGGATTGCGCACCATCGTTTGCGGTTGGCCCGCGATCAGCGCCTTGTAATCCACCTCGCCACGATTGACCGAGTCCGGCTTCAGCGCCTCATAGAGCTCGGCATTGGGCAACGTGCCATGCTCGACCACGACCTGGTCGACCTCGCGGGTCTCGACATAATCGCCGAAATCGCTGCCGATCACGGCCTGGAGGCGGTTGCCGGCGCGCTTCACGGCGGTCAGCCGCCGCACGATCGTGATCCGCACCCCATGCTGCTGGAAGCTCTCGGCATAGGGCACATGATTGAGGCCGCCGATCTCGGGCGCGAAGAAGCGCTCCGGCGATACAATTTCGAGCTTGGAGCCGGCCTCGGCGATGACTTCCGCTGCCTGCATGCCCGGATGCGCGCCATTGTCGTCGAACAGCAGCACCTCCTTCGCCGGCTTCACGTCGCCGGAGAGGATGTCCCAGCTCGAGACTGTGAGGTCCGTGCCGGTTTCGAGCGCCGGCGCCTGCGGCAGGCCGCCGGTGGCGATGACGACGATGTCGGGTTCCTCGCCCGTCACGTCCTCGGCCTCCGCCCATTTGTTGAAGCGCAAGCCGACGCCGAGTTTCTCGAGCTGCTGCAGCCGCCAATCGACGATGCCCAGCAGCTCCCGCCGCCGCAGCGCGCGCGCCGCCAGCCGGATCTGGCCGCCGGCCTCGTCGGCCGCTTCGAACAGGATCACCTCATGGCCGCGCTCGGCCGAGACGCGCGCTGCCTCGAGCCCGGCGGGCCCTGCACCGACCACCAGGACACGCCGCTTCTTGCCGGTCGATTTCGGCACGATCTGCGGCATGGTCGCTTCGCGGCCCGTCGCGGCATTGTGGATGCAGAGCGCCTCGCCGCCCTCATAGATGCGGTCGAGGCAGTAGGTGGCGCCGACGCAGGGGCGGATCTCCGCCTCGCGGCCCTCGGCGACTTTCCGCGCGATATGCGGATCGGCGATGAGGGCGCGGGTCATGCCGACCAGGTCGAGCTTGCCCGACGCCACCGCGTGGCGCGCCGTCGCCACATCGGCGATGCGCGCGGCATGGAGGATCGGCACGCCCAGCGCCGCTTTCATCTCGCCGACGAAATCGAGATGAGGGGCGGCCTTCATGCCGGTGATCGGGATGATCTTGGCCAGGGCCGGATCGGTGTCGATATAGCCCCGGATCACATTGATGAAATCGACGCCGGCCTCGTCGATCAGCTTGCGCGCGATGGTGAGTCCCTCGGCGCGGCCGAAGCCGCCGGGCTTATCCTCGTCGAGCGCCATACGGATGCCGACGATGAATTTCGGGCCCACGCGCTTGCGGATGCCCTTGACCACTTCGAGGCCGAAGCGCATCCGGTTCTCGAGCGAGCCGCCGTAATTGTCCTGCCGCTTGTTGACGCTGGGCGTCCAGAACTGATCGACCAGATGGCCGTAGCATTCGAGCTCGATGCCATCGAGCCCCGCCGCCTGCATGCGTTCGGCACCGTCGGCATATTGGCCGATCCAGCGTTCGATATCCCAGTCCTCGGCTTCCTTGGGGAAGGCGCGATGGGCGGGCTCCCGCACGCCCGACGGCGCCGTCACCGGCAGCCAGTCGGCCTTGTTCCAGCCCGTGCGCCGTCCCAGATGGGTGAGCTGGATCATGACCGCGCAGCCTTCGCCATGGCAGTCATCGGCGAGGCGCTTCAGCCAGGGGACGATCTCGTCCTTATAGGCATGGAGATTGCCGAAGGCCGCCGGCGAATCCTCCGCCACCACCGCCGAGCCCGCCGTCATGGTCAGCGCGATCCCGCCCTTGGCCTTTTCCAGGTGATAGAGCCGGTAACGCTCCTTCGGCATCCCGTCCTCGGAATAGGCCGGCTCGTGCGAGGTCGACATCAGCCGGTTCTTCAGAACCAGATGCTTGAGCGTGAAAGGCTGGAGCAGGGGGTCTTTGCTGGACATGGTGCTGTGACGTGGAACGCGGGACCGGGGGCAGTAGAGCAGTCGTACCGCAAGATTCAATCATTCTCTTTCCTCTCCCCACTTTTGTGGAGAGAGGGCGGGGTCCATTGCGAAGCAATGGGGGGTGAGGGGTGCGGGTGCGCGCCAAGCGAGGTCACCCTCACCCAGCTCCGGCTAAGGTTCGACTTCGTCTCACCTAAGCCTGCGTAACCCTCGCCCTCACTGCGTGAGGGCGAGGAAGGAAAGGCACTTTCTACCCCCGCATCTTCCCGCCATTCGGGTCGTAGAGCGGCGTCGCCGTCACGGTCGCCGGATAGAACTCGCCCAACAGCTCGACCTCGAGCTTCGTGCCGTGGGCGGCGAGGGCCTTTGGAACGTAGCCCATGGCCATGCTCTTCTTGACCGAATGGGCGTAGCCGCCTGAGGTGACATAGCCGACGCAATTGCCGTCATGGAAGATCGGCTCGTCGGCGACGCAGTCGACGTCCTTGGTGTCGACCACGAGCGTGACGAGCTTCTTCGAGGGCCCCCGCTTACGCTCGGCGATGGCCGCCGCCTTGCCGATGAAGTCGGCCGGCTTGTCGAAGGCGACGAAGGCGTCGAAGCCGGATTCGGCCGCGGTGAAATCGGGGCGGTAATCGAGCGTCCAGACGCCCCAGTTCTTTTCCAGCCGCATCGACATGAGCGCGCGGCCACCATAGATCCTCAGGCCCAGATCCTTGCCCGCCTCTTCGAGCGCCTCGTAAAGACGGAGCTGATATTGCGGCGCCACATAGATCTCGTAGCCGAGCTCGCCCGAGAAGGAAACGCGCGCCACCAGGGCCGGCACCAGCCCGACCACCATCCGCTTGATGTCGCGGAACTTGAAAGCGGCGTTAGAGACGTCGGTCGCGGTCAGGCGTGACAGCAGCTCGCGTGCATTCGGGCCGGCGATGGCGATGCCCTGCAGATCGTCGGTCCGGTTGTGATAGGCGACACCTTTCTCGGGCAGGTATTTCTCGAACCAGCGCCGGTGCATCTCCTGCGCGGCGCTCGAGCCGAACAGATGGAAGCGGTCCTTCTCCATCCGGGCGACCGTGAGGTCGCCATAGAGCTTGCCCTTGGGCGTCAGCATCGGCGTCAGCGCCAGGCGCCCTTCCTTGGGCAGCTTGTTCGCCAGCATCCTGTCGAGGAAGGCCTCGGCGCCCGGGCCGGACAGCTCGTGCTTCGCATAGTTCGCGATCTCGATCATGCCGACAGCCTGGCGCACCGCTTTGATCTCCTCGGCCACATGGGCGAAGGCGTTGGAGCGGCGGAAGGTCGGTGTTTCTTTCGCCTTGTCCGGCGAGCCGGCAAACCAGAGCGCATGCTCCAGCCCGAAGGAGACACCCATCACGGCGCCGCGCGCGATCAGCCGGTCATAAAGCGCCGTGGTCTTCTGGCGCCGGCCCGCAGGCAGTGTCTCGTTGGGATAGGTCAGGATGAAACGGCGCGAGTAGTTCTCGGCGGATTTGATGCGGCCCCAGTCGCGCGTGGCGAAGCTGCCGAAGCGGGCCACATCCATGCCCCAGACATCGATCGAGGGTTCGCCATCGATGATCCATTCCGCCATGCAGAGGCCCACGCCGCCGCCCTGGCAGAAGCCCGCCATCACGCCGACGGCGGTCCAGTAGTTCTTCAAGCCCGGCACCGGCCCGATCAGCGGATTGCCATCGGGCCCGAAGGTGAAGGGCCCGTTGATCACCTTCTTGATGCCGGCGCGGCCGAGTGCTGGCATGCGCTCGAAGGCGGTCTCGAGCCGCTCGGTCACGCGGGCGAGATCGTCCTGCAGCAGCTCATGGCCAAAATCGAGCGGCGTGCCGTTGACGGCCCAGGGCACGCAGTTGGTCTCATAGGTGCCGAGCAGCAGCCCCTGATGCTCCTGGCGGGTATAGGCGTTGCCTTCGTAATCGACGGTGACGGCGACCTCCTTGCCATGGTCGCGCACCTCCGGGATCGTCTCGGTGATGAGATAGTGATGCTCCATCGGCTGCACCGGCAGCTCGAGCCCGGCAAGCCGTCCGACCTCGCGGGCCCAGAGCCCCGCCGCGTTGACCAGGATCTCGGCGCGGATCGTGCCCTTGGGCGTCACCACATCCCAGGACCCGTCGGGGCGCTGCTTCGTCTCGATCACCGGCGTGTCGCGATAGACCTTGGCGCCATAATGGCGGGCGCCCTTGGCATAGGCATGGGTTACGCCCGAGGGATCCACATGGCCATCGACCGGCTCGAACAGCGCGCCCAGATATTTCTTGGGATCGATCAGCGGATTGAGCTCACGCGCATGCTCGAGCGAGATGAAATCGGTCTCGAGCCCCATATAGCGAGCCTTGGCGCGCTCCTGCTTGAGATAGTCGAGCCGCTCCGGCGTTGCCGCGAGATAGATGCCGCCCGGGCGATGGATGCCGCAGGACTGGCCGGTCAGGTCCTCGAGCTCGTTATAGAGCTTGATGGTATAGCCCTGGAGTCGCGCGATGTTCGGGTCGGCATTGATGGTGTGGATGACGCCGGCCGCATGCCAGGAGGAGCCCGAGGTCAGTTCCTTGCGCTCCAGCAGCACCGCATCCTTCAGGCCATGCTTGGCCAGGTGGTAGAGGATCGAGCATCCGACGACACCGCCGCCGATGATGACGACCCTTGCATGGGTTTCCATTGTCGATTGTCTCCGGTTGCTCGGCTTGTGGCGCTCAGTGCCACATGTCCGGATTCTGGTTTTTGCGCTTGGTGACGAACTCGGTCAGCGCCTCGTCGATCGCGGGATCGAGCGCGGGCGGCTGGTATTCCTGCAGGAGCCGGCGCCAGCGCGCATTGGCACGCTGGTTGGCGTCGCGCTCGCCCTCGTCGCGCCATTGCTCGAAGGAATTATTGTCGGCCGTGTCGGAATCCCAGAAGGCCGTCTCGTAATTCGCCAGCGTATGGGCGCAGCCGAAGAAATGCTTGCCCGGACCCACCTCGCGGAAAGCCCCCAGCGCCATCTGGTTCTCGTCGAGCGACAGGCCCGCCATGTAGGTGTGGAGCGAGGCGCAATAGTCGGCATCGAGAATCATTTTCTCATAGCCCATGGTGAGCCCGCCCTCGAGCCAGCCCGCCGCATGGAGAATGAAATTGGCGCCGCATTGGACGGCCGACAGCATCGAGACCGTGCTCTCCGTCATGGCCTGGCCGTCGGCGACCTTGGAGGAGCTGAAGGCGCCCGAGCAGCGCAAGGGGAGTTGCAGCCGGCGCGCGAGCTGGCCAATCACGAGCGAACCCAGCGCGGGCTCGGGCGTGCCGAAGGTGGGCGAGCCCGAGCGCAGCGCCATCGAGGAGAGGAAATTGCCGAAAATCACCGGCGCGCCGGGCCGCACCAGCTGGGTGAGGGCGCAGCCCGCCATGGTCTCGGCAAGGGACTGCGCGATGGCGCCGGCGGTGGTGACCGGGCCCATGGCGCCGCCGAGGATGAAGGGCACCACCACGGCGGCCTGGTTGGCGCGCGCATAGGCACGCAGCGCGTTGGTCATGGTGGCGTCGAACACCAGCGGCGAGTTGGCGTTGATATTGCCGAGAATGACGCAGTTTCGATCCACGAACTCGCGGCCGAACACGATCCGCGCCATCTCGATCGAATCCTCGGCCCGGTTCTCGGCCGTGACCGAGCCCATGAAGGGCTTGTCGGTCAGGCGCAGATGCGCTGAGACCATGTCGAGATGGCGCTTGTTCACGGGAATGTCGACCGGCTCGCAGATCGTGCCGCCGGAATGATGCAGCCACGGGATCATGTAGGCGAGCTTCACGAAATTCTCGAAATCCTTGAGCGTGCCGTAGCGCCGTCCGCCCTCGAGATCGCGCACGAAGGGCGGCCCATAGGCCGGCGCGAAGATGACGTGATTGCCGCCGATGGTGACGGAGCGAGCCGGGTTGCGCGCATGCTGGACGAAGCTCTTTGGTGCCGTCTTCAGGATCTGACGCAGCAGCCCCGGTTCGAAGCGCACCAGCTCGCCTTTGACGTCGGCGCCGGCGGCGCGCCAGAGCCGGAGAGCCTCCGGGTCCTCGCGGAACTCGATTCCCACTTCCTGAAGGATCACGTCGGCCGCCGTCTCGAGCGCGACGAGCCCTTCCTCGTTCAACAGGTCGTATGTCGGGATGCGGCGCTCGACCCCGGCAATGAGCGCCGTTGCCCGCTGGCTCTGGCTGCGCTGGCGCTGCCGGGCGGTCCGCCCGCCGCGTCCCCGCCCTGTCGCCGTCTCGGAAGCTGGATCTGCGGTCATGGCCTGTCGCCCTTTGCCAAAGTCGGTCGGAGGGAGGCGCGCTGCGCGCTTTCCATAAGTTTAACAGCGATATAATCTCGCGGTGATCCTGAAAATTCTTCGATTTTGGACAAGTCTGGCTTATGCAAGATCTTCGCCGCCTGCTGCAATCCCCCTCCGCCCTGCTCGCCTTCGAGGCGGCGGGCCGGCATCTTTCCTTTTCGGGCGCCGCGGCCGAACTCAACCTCACCCAGGCCGCGATCAGCTACTCGATCAAGCGGCTGGAAACGGCCCTGGGCGTGACGCTCTTCACCCGGGCCCACCGCGCCGTGACCCTGACCGAGGCGGGGGAGCGCTTCTTCCACGACGTCTCGATCGGGCTCGCCCATATCCGGCGTTCGGCCGACGCGATCCGGCGCGAGCGTGAGCCCGGCCATGTGACGCTCTCGGTCTCGACCGCCTTCGCCAGCTACTGGATGGTGCCGCGGCTTGCGCGCTTCCATGCCGCCCTGCCTCATATCGATCTGCGGCTGCAGACGGTCGACAAGGATATCGACCTCGCCCGCGAGGCCATGACGCTAGGCGTCCGGCGCGGCGACGGCAACTGGCCCCAGTTCGAGTCCGTTCCGCTGGCCCGCGAGGAGATTTATGCCGTTGCCAGCGCCGCCTATGCCGCCGCGATCGGCGCGCCGGTCCCGCCCTCGCGCCTGCCAGAGCTCAAGCTGATCCATCTGGACGAACCCTATCGCCCACGGCCGAGCTGGACCGACTGGTTCACGGCGCTCGGCGTGCGCTGGAGCGATCGCGGCGAAGGCCTCCGCCTCAACGATTACGCGCTGGTGCTGCAGGCGGTGCTCGAAGGCGAAGGCATCGCCATGGGCTGGCGTCACGTCACCGAAGGCATGATCGCGCGCGGATCGCTGCGGCGGGTCTGCAACGAGAGCTTCGTGTCGGGCCAGGATTTCCACGTGGTCTGGCCGAAAGGCGCACTCCTCGCACCGGATACCGCCGAGGTTCGCGACTGGCTGCTGGCACAAGCGGTGGTGTAAGCCCTCGCCTCGGGTAGCGTCCCGCTGTCATCCCGCGATCCTCCTACGCCAGGGCTTCAGCGGACGAAGCGCGGGTGCGATGCAGGGCCTAGAGCTTCGGCCGGTATTTCCGCCAGGGCCGCGCCTTCTCGAAGGCCGCGGCCGCCTGGAACACCGTGAGATCGTCATAGGGCCGGCCCACGATCTGCAGGCCGATGGGCACGCCGGACTTGGCGAAGCCGCAGGGCACGGTCGCGGCCGGGAGCTGGCCCAGCATGTTGAAGGGGAAGGTCATGACCCAGCCGATCTCGGATTCGACCTTCTTGCCGTTGATCTTGAAGGAACGGTCGGCCGGATTGTAGTTGGCGGGCTGTGCCGGAATCGCGAGCGTCGGGCAGAGCAGAATCTGGCAGCGCTTCATGATGGGTGCCAGCTTCGCCCACATATCTGCGCGCAGATTGAGACTGTCGGCAAAGCTCAGACGCCTGGCGAGGTCGGTTCTCGGCGTGTTGGCGCGGATATAGTCCGTCAGTAGTTTTCGTTTGTGCGTCGGCAGCAGATGCGCCGGTTCGAAATCGTTCTCGCGCGCATGGGCGAGAAAGCCCAGCACGATATCCTTGCTCCAGCCGAGCTCGATCTCCTCGATTTCGGCGCCGGCCTCGCGGAAGGCCTCGAGCGCCGCGCGCGTCGCCTTGGCCACCTCGGGATCGACCTCGAAACAGCCGAGGTCGGGCGAATAGGCGATGCGCCATCCCTTGATCTTCTCGTAGCGGTCGGGATAGCGCAGTTTCTCCCTGACCGTGGTGATGTCGCGCGGATGCTGGCCGGCAATCGCGTTCATCATCAACGCCGCATCGGCGACCGAGCGGGTGATCGGGCCAAAGACCGCATAGCCGTTCAGGTTCCAGGGTTGTGAATGCGGAACGCGTCCGGTCGGTGGCTTGTAGCCGAAGACACCGCAGCTCGATGCCGGCACGCGGATCGAGCCCGCATAATCGCTACCGTCCGAGAGCACCGTCATGCCGGTCGCGACCGCGACGGCTCCCCCGCCGGTCGAGCCGCCGGAATTGTAGCGCGTGTTCCAGGGATTGCGTGTGATGCCCCAGAGCCGTGAATGGGTGATGCAGGAGGCGGCGAATTCGGGGTTGGTGCTGCGTCCGATCAGGACGGGCTTCGCCTTCAGCATGCGGTCGACGAAAAGTTCGGTGACCTCATCGACATTGCGCCTGTAGAGCAAGGATCCGAAGGTCGTGACATAGCCCTTGATCTGGTGGATGTCCTTGATCATGAGCGGCACGCCCTCGAAGGGCCTGGTCGGCTTGCCCGTCGCGTAACGCTTCTCGGCATTGCGCGCCTGGATCAGCGCCTGGTCGAAGAAGGTGTAGGTGAAGGCGTTGACCTTGCCGTTCGCCTTGTGGAACTGCGCCTCGACGGCTTTCAGCAGCTCGACCGGCGACAGCTTGCGCGCCTTGAACGCGGCAATCGCCTCGGTCGCGGTGATGAAGGCGAGATCCTTGTCGGCCATATCCTGGATGCCCCTCGCAATGCGCCGTCTTCAGTTGCCCCCAACTCTTGTCATTCCCGCGAAAGCGGGAACCCATGTCAATGCCGCGCTCCGTCCGATCCATGGCCCCCCGCTTTCGCGGGGGTGACAGAAAGCTTCATGGGGGCGAAGAAAGGGGAGTTAGCTCACTATATCTTCGGCCGGTGCTGGCGCCAGGGGCGCGCCTGCTCGAAGGCGGCGGCGGCCTGGAAGACGGTGAGATCGTCGAACGGCCGCCCCACGATCTGGAGGCCCACCGGCACGCCCGACTTGCCGAAGCCGCAGGGGACGGTCGCCACCGGCAGTTGGGGCAGCATGTTGAAGGGGAAGGTCATGCACCAGCCGATCTGCGGCTCGACCTTCTTGCCGTTGATGGTGAAGCTGTCGTCGAGCGGGTCATGCTCGGCGGGCACGCTGGGCACGGCCAGCGTCGGGCTCAGCAGGATCTGGCAGCGCTCGAGGATCGGCTCGAGCTTGGCATACATGGCGGCGCGGATCGTGAGGCTCTGCGCGTAGCTCGTGCCCTTCGCCAGGAACTTGCCCTTGCGGTTGCGGATATAGTCGCAGAGCAGCGCCCTCTGCTTGGCTGGCAGTTTGTCGAAAGGCGCGAACTCGTTCTCGCGCACATGGGCGATGAAGCCGCGCACCGCATCGTCGGTCCAGCCGAGATCGACCTCCTCGATCTCGGCGCCCGCCTCGCGGAAGGCATCGAGCGCCGCGCGCGTGGCCTTGGCGACGTCCGGGGCCACGGGATAGAAGCCGAGATCGGCGGAGTAGGCGACGCGCCAGCCCTTGATCGGCTTGTATTGCGAGGGATAGCGCAGCTTTTCCCGGACCGAGGTCAGGTCGCGCGGGTCGTGGCCGGCCATGACGTTCATCATCAGTGCCGCGTCGGCGACCGTGCGCGTGACCGGTCCGATCACCGCATAGGGATTGAGATACCAGGGCGGCGAGGTGGGGATCCGGCCGAAAGGCGGCTTGAAGCCGAACACGCCGCAGGCCGAGGCGGGGATTCGAACCGAGCCAGCATAGTCGCTGCCGTCCGAGAGCACCGTCATCCCGGCCGCGACCGCGGCGGCACCGCCGCCGGTCGAGCCGCCGGAATTGAAACGCGTATTCCAGGGATTGCGGGTCACGCCCCAGAGCCGCGAGTTGGTTACGCAGGCCGAGGAGAATTCGGGGCAGGTGCTGCGGCCGATGACGGTCGGCCGCGCGCGCATCATGCGCTCGACGAAATACTCGGTCTCCTCGTCGACATGATCCTTATAGAGAAGCGAGCCGTGCGTCGTGACCTGGCCCTTGATGGCGAATTCGTCCTTGATGACGAGCGGCACGCCCTCGAAGGCGCGCGTGGGCTTGCCGGCGGCGTAATTCGCCTCCGCCTTCTTGGCCTGCGCGCGGGCCTGCTCGAACGAGGTCCGGGTGAAGGCGTTGATCTTGGAATTGGCGGCGTCATGCCGTGCGATCACGGCATCCAGCAGCTCGACAGGCGACAGGCTTTTGGCGCGAAACTTCGCGATCGCTTCGGTCGCGCTGATGAAGGCCAGATCCTGATCGGCCATCGACTCCCCCGCCTTCGAGAGGTCGCCGCGCACTCTTCGCAAGGGAGTACGCCGCCGGCTCTCTCGACTCGCCACGCCCTGCCGAGCCGCATCGGTTGGGCGCGGCGAGATTATCGCGCTAAACCCTTGAATTCAATGAACGTGTAAACGATTGCGAGAGACGGCATCGGGCCTGCCCGCCTTGCCAACATGTAACGTTACAATCAGGCCGTGCGTTCGGGTCCCGCTTTGCGACCCTTGATGAGCAGTCGCACCAGACTGACGGCGGCGACCAGCGACCAGACTCCCTCGAGCAGGACGAACGGCATGAAGGAGATCAGCCAGGAGGAAAGGCCGGCGAGCCCTGCACCCAGGAAATTGAGAACCAGATAGCTGACGCTCTCGGCCTTCAGCACCTTGAGGATGTTCAGCAGAAAGGCAAGCAGGAGAAGGGCGACGCCGGCAAAGCCTATGGTTTCGGAGGAAAAGAGGCCGTCCATGGGAAGCTCCCTGGGCTAGAGCGAAGGTCGTCCCTTAGCCGATATGATCGCGTCACTTGATCCCGTGCCGCTGGCGCCAATCGACCGGGAAGACGGCGTAGCAGACCGTCGATTTCTCGCCCTCATAGCGCAAGGGAGTGTTCTCGGGGATCCAGATCACGTCGCCGGCCGTCGCGTCATAGACATCCTTGCCGACACGCAGGCGGAAGGCGCCCTCGAGCACCACGATCATCTCGTCATAGAGCACGGTCCATTCGATCGAGCAGCCATCGAACTGCGCGAGACCGGCGCCCAGTGTCTTGCTGAGATCGGGACCGATGATCCGGGCAATGCTTCCCGTTCCGGTCTTGGCGCCAAAATCGTCGAACTTCATCTCGCCGCGCTTGAAATGCTTCACGCCGGTCATCGGGAGCTCTCCTGAGATTGGAATACAGGCGCGGGATGATGGCGGGTGACGACGGCGTTGTCACCCCGGCAGGCTTCCGGATGGTGGGAGAAGCCTACTCCGCGGCGGCGGGATGGCGAGCGGGGATGAGGGGCAGGCCCAGCGCCTTCCAGGTCTCGAGCATCGCGGCGGCGAGCGCCGCCATGTGATCGTCGCTGTGGAAGGGCGTGGCGGTGAAGCGGAGCCTCTCCTCGCCGCGCGGTACGGTCGGGTAGTTGATCGGCTGCACATAGATCGCATGCTCGTCGAGCAGCCGGTCGCTCGCCTGCTTGCAGAGATGGGCGTCGCCCACCTTGACCGGCACGATATGGCTTTCCGACGCCATGACCGGCAGGCCGGCATCGCCCAGCACCCGCTTGAGGCGCTGCGCGCGCTCATGCAGGCGCACGCGCTCGATGCCGCTGCCCTTGAGATGGCGAATGCTGGCGACGGCACCGGCGGCGACCGAGGGCGCCATGGCACTGGTGAAGATGAAACCCGGCGCGAAGGAGCGCACGAAGTCGATCGTCGCGGCCGAGCCCGCGATATAGCCGCCGACCACACCGAAGGCCTTGGCCAGCGTGCCTTCGATCACGGTGAGGCGATGCATCATCCGGTCGCGCTCGGCGATGCCGCCGCCGCGCGGGCCATACATGCCGACCGCGTGAACCTCGTCGACATAGGTCATCGCGCCATAGCGCTCGGCGAGATCGCAGATCTTCGCCAGCGGCGCGACGTCGCCGTCCATCGAATACAGGCTTTCGCAGACGATCAGCTTGGGCCGGTCGGGACCGGCAGCGATCAGCAATTC
>NZ_JBOHKS010000082.1:0-14213 GCF_050729195.1 Hypericibacter sp. | reverse complement strand
AACGGACTCAGACGTCCTCTTCACACGCGCTTTGAAATGACTCGTCTTTTCCCATCGATCGGCACAGGCCGAAAAGATGTGTATATGCCCTAGCCGCAAGCGGGGGCGGAGATCAGAAAGCGGGAAGCCGCTAGAATGCCTTCATGACCGAGGACCGCAAGACCATGATCCTGACCGGTGCCAGCCGCGGCATCGGCCACGCCACCGTCAAGCGCTTCAGCCAGGAAGGCTGGCGCATGATCACCTGCAGCCGCGAGGCGCCGCCCGAGGAATGCAAGCGCGATCCGAACTGGGCGAAGCATATCACCGCCGACCTGGCCGATTCGGACGACCTCGAGCGCTTCGTCGCCGAGGCGAACGCGCTGCTGGGCGACGCAGGATCGCTGACGGCGCTGATCAACAATGCCGCGATCTCGCCCAAGACGCCGTTCAAGGAGCGGTTGGGCTGCCTCAATGGCGATATCGAGGGCTGGCGCGAGGTGTTCGAGCTCAATCTGTTCGTGCCGCTGCGCCTCGCCCGCGGCTTCGCCAAGGCGCTGCATAAGGGCCGGGGCTCGATCGTCAACATCACCTCGATCGCGGGCCATGCGATCCACCCCTTCGCCGGTTCGGCCTATTCGACATCGAAGGCGGCGCTCTCAGCCCTGACACGCGAGATGGCGGTCGAGTTCGCAAGCCTCGGCGTGCGGGTCAATGCGGTGGCGCCCGGCGAGATCGAGACCGCGATGATCGGGCCGGAATATGAGGCGCTGATCCCGCGCATCCCGATGCATCGGATGGGGCTGCCCTCCGAGGTCGCCTCGGCCGTGTTCCGGCTCTGCACCGAGGATTTCTCCTATGTGACGGGGACAGAGATCTTCGTCACGGGCGGACAGCATTTGTTTTAGAGACTTCCGAATTATCCCCTCTCCCGTCTTCGGGGGAGGGAAGGGAGGGGGCTGCTCGGTCGCCGACATCGCGTCATCCCCCTCCTTAGTCCTCCCCGAAGACGGGGGAGGAGATGATACCGAGAAGGCGGCTCGCGCGCCCTACAACCGCTCCCGCAGCGCGCGGAACCAGGCGAGGCGGGATTCGGTCTGGGCGATGTCGTGGTCGAGCCAGTCGAGCAAGTGGCCGGGTTCGCCGGCGTGGTGCGCGCGCAGATCGTTGAGGCGTGCCAGCTCCTGCTCGCAGATCTCGGCGAGGAGGTCGGCCTGCAGGCGCCGCTCTTCCGGCGTCAGCGCATCGATGAAGCGCATCTTGAGCGCGACGAAGAGCTTGTTGATCTCGCCCAGGGGCCCCCGCAGGCTCGCGGTCATGAGGCGCTGGAGCTCCTGCCGGCCGGCTTCGGTGAGCGCCATGAGCGCCGAGGCGCCCTGGCCGCTGCCGGGCTCGGCGTCGATCAGCCCCTCGAGCCGCAGCACCTCGAGCGACGGCCCCAGCAATTCCAGCGACGGACCGACGATACGCCCGGTGAAATGACGGACTTCCGTCGCCAGATCGGCATAGCGCTTGGGGCCCTGCCACAGGCTGCCCAAAGCCGCGAGACGGACGGCTTCGCTGGGAATGAGGCTGTTATCGCGATTCATGGGGATGGGTTCCGGACGGCCGGGACTCTAGGCCAGACGCCTCTTTGTTGTCATCGCCGGACTTGATCCGGCGATCCAGGGGCCGCCAGGGCTGGATCCCCGGATCCGGCCTGCGGCCGGTCCGAGGATGACAATGAAAGAAGGCGGGCGCCTCAGTTCCGGATGCCGCGCAAACGTTCGGAGCGCCGGCGCAGAAGCTCGACCGTGGTCAGCATCGCGACCGCAAAGACAATCAGCAAGGTTGCCGCGGCGGTGATGGTCGGGCTGATCATCTCGCGGATGCCGCTGAACATCTGCTTGGGCAAGGTGCGCTGCTCGGGGCTGGCGATGAAGAGCACCACCACCACCTCGTCGAACGAGGTGACGAAGGCGAAGAGCCCGCCGGAGATCACGCCCGGGAGAATCAGAGGTAATGTGATCTTGAAGAAGGAATGGACCGGATTGGAGCCGAGGCTAGCGGCGGCGCGGGTCAGGGTCTGATCGAAGCCCGAGAGGGTCGCCGTCACGGTGATGACGACGAAGGGTGTCGCCAGTGCCGTATGGGCCAGCACGATGCCGGGGATGCTGTTGGTGAGGCCGACGCGCGTATAGAAGAAATACATGCCGACGGCCGAGATGATCACCGGCACGACGATCGGCGAGATCAGCAGGCTCATGATGAGGCCGCGCGCCGGGAAGCGCGGACGGCTCAGTCCCAGCGCCGCAAGGGTGCCGAGTGCCGTCGACACCAGCGTGACGGACACCGCGACGATGATGCTCATCTTCAGCGCCGAGGTCCAACGGACGTTGGTGAAGAAGTCCTCGTACCAGCGCAAGGACAGGCCCGGCATCGGGTAGCTGAAATAGGGCTCCGAGTTGAAGGAGAGCGGCATGATCACGAGGATCGGCGCGATCAGGAACACCAGGATGGCGGCCACAATCACCCGGTGGGCGAAGAACCAGGCGCGTTCCGGGGTCGTTGCGTAAGCTGGCATCGGCATCAGGATCACCCGAACTTCATCTTGTCGACGCCGACGAGACGGTTATAGACCGAGAAGAGAATCAGCGTCGCGAACAGCAGGATGGCGCCCAGGGCCGAAGCCTTGCCCCAATTGTTCTCCTGGTTGATCGCGGTCGCGACCAGGTTGCTCACCATCTGGTCGGTGGCCCCGCCAACCAGCGCCGGGGTGATGTAATAGCCCAGGGACAGGATGAAGGTGAGCAGGCAGCCGGCGGCCATGCCCGGGATGGTCTGCGGGAAATAGACCCGCCAGAAGGCATAGAACGGACCGGCACCCAGCGAGCGCGCCGCCCGGACATGGGTGGGCGAGATCGTCTTCATCACGCTGTAGATGGGCAGCAGCGTGAAGGGCAGCTGAATGTGAGTCATGGCGATGATCGTGCCGAAGCGGCTGAAGATCAGCCGCAGCGGGCCATCGGAGAGATGCAGGAACTGGATCGTGTCGTTGATGATGCCGTTGTCCTGCAGCAGGACGAACCAGGCGGTCGTGCGCACCAGGAGCGAGGTCCAGAAGGGCAGCAGCACGAAGATCATCAGCAGGTTCGAATAGCGCGTCGGCAGCGTCGCCAGAAGATAGGCAACGGGAAATCCCAGGATCAGCGTTGCCAGCGTGACCTGGAAGGCGATCCAGAAGGTGCGCAGGAACACCGTCACATAGATGCGGTGATCCTGAGGCACTCTCTCGATCGCGTTGTCGGCATTGCGCTCCAGGTCCAGGGCCGCCAGCAAGTAATTCAGGGTCCAGGGGCTGTCGGCGCGCTTGATGGCGGCCCAGGCATCGCGCTCGCCCCAGACCGGGTCCATCGCGATGATGGCTTCCTTGAAAGGACCCGCTTCCAGCTTCTCGGCCTTGCGCGCGGTGGCGATGACCTTGCTGCGGATGCCGGAAATCTCGTAGTTCAGCCGTTTGCCGACGAGGGCCGCGGTCTTGTCCTTCTGGGCCTGCTTCAGATCGGCCGCGAAGGCCGCAAAAGTCGTTTCGTCGGGAAGGCCCTGGCCATCCCAGCTCTGCAGCCCCTGCATCGTCGTCGGCAGAACCCGGCTGATGTCCTCGGGATCGTCGATGGCATTGCGGAGCATGGTGGCGATCGGCACCACGAACGACATCACGATGAAAAGAAGCAGCGGCAGGACGAGGCCCAAGGCCTTCAACCGGCGCGACCGCTCCACGCGCTGCAGTTTCTGCTTGAGCGGAACGCCGTCGGCCGTGCGTACGATGTCGGGTGCCGTCGTCGCGACCATGAGATCAGTGACTCATAGAAAACAGGCGGGCATAGAAAACAGGCGGGGAAGGAGCCCGGAGGCTCCTTCCCCGACGAACGAAGTTACTGAGCGAGCCAGGCGTTGAAGCGCTCGCGCAGTTCCTCACCCTTGTCGGCCCAGAACTGCGGGTCGACGGTGATGGCGTTCTTCATGTTGTCCGGCGCGGACGGCAGATCCTTCAGCACATCCGGCTTGATCATCGGCGTGGCTTCGGTGTTGGCCGGACCGTAGGAGATGTAGTTGGTCTGGTTGGCCTGATTCTCCGCCTTGGTCGCGAAAGCGATGAACTGATAGGCGAGATCCGTACGGGGGCTGCCTTTCGGAATCCCCCACAGATCATAGTCCGGCGCCTGGCCGTCCCACACGATCACGAAATTCTTATGGTCGTTCTTGATCGCGTTGTAGATGCGGCCGTTCCAGGTCGAGCCCATCACCACCTGGCCGTCGGCCAGGAGCTGGGGCGTCTGGGCGCCGGCTTCCCACCACACGACGTCCTTCTTGATGGTGTCGAGCTTCTTGAAGGCGCGGTCCACACCCTCGGGCGTGTTCAGCACCGTGTAGAGGTCCTTGGTCGCCACGCCGTCCGCCATCAGCGCCCATTCGAGATTGATGAATGGGTTCTTCTGGAGGGCGCGCTTGCCCGGGAACTTCTTCAGGTCGAACAGGTCGGCGACCGTCTTCGGCCCGTCCTTCAGCTTGTCGGCATCGTAGGCGAAGATGGTCGAGTAGAGGATTGTCGGAACGGCGCAGTCGAACTGGTTGCCACCGATCATCTTCGACTTGTCGACGCCGACCTTGGCGTAGTCGATCGGCTCGAGGATGCCCTCGGCGCAGGCTGCAAGCGCGGTCTGGGTGTCCAAATCCACGACGTCCCAGGTCACGGCGTTGGCTTCGACCATGGCGCGGATCTTGGCGATCTCGCCGTTATATTCCTCTTCCGTGATCTTGGTCCCGGTCGCCTTGGCGAACGGCTTGATATAGGCCTCTTGCTGGCTGGCCTGGTAGGCGCCGCCCCAGGACACGACGGTCAACGCCTTGTCCTCGGCCGCGGCAGGCTTGGTCAGCGTCAGGGCCAAAGCCGCGACGCCGGCCATGACGAGAGCGCTCGTCATCAACATGCGGGTCTTCATTTCTACTGCACTCCCTGCGAAATGCCGGTGTTTTTTTGCCGGCGGTTGAAACCGCTCCATAAGACCGCGCCTGGGTCCATCCATCGATCGGCGCGGGCTCGAGAGCTCGTCTGTCAGTGCGCGTCGAGCGCCCGACAATCCTCCGCTTTCCAGCCGACCGCGATGGTGGCGCCCGGCTCGAACTGATGGGCGCCTTCGGAATTCGGCACCTTGATCACGAAATCGCTGTTCCCGCACACCGTCACCCGGGTGCGGATATGGTCGCCCAGATAGATCAGCTCCTCGACCTTGGCGGTGAAGAGATTGGGCATCGTACCGGTGGGTGGATTGACCCGGACGCGCTCGGGCCGCAGCGAGAGCACGGTCGGCGAACCGACGCCGTCGATCTTGACGGGGGTCGCCTGGACCGTGCCGCCGCCTTCGATCTCGACCTGGCAGGTCGTGCCGTTGGTGGCCTTGATCCGGCCGCGGATCTTGTTGTTCTCGCCGATGAACTGCGCCACGAAGGCGTTCAGCGGGCGCTCATAGAGATCGTCGGGCGTCGCCAGCTGCTGGATGATGCCGTCATTGAAGACGGCGATCCGGTTGGACATGGTGAGCGCTTCGCTCTGATCGTGCGTCACATAGACGATCGTGATGCCGAGGCGGTCATGCAGATGCTTGACCTCGAACTGCATCTGCTCGCGCAGCTGCTTGTCGAGGGCGCCCAGCGGCTCGTCCATCAGGACGAGCTTGGGATCGAAAACCAGCGCCCGGGCCACGGCGACGCGCTGCTGCTGGCCGCCCGAGAGCTGGGCGGGGCGGCGTTTGCCATAGATGCCGAGCTGCACCATGTCGAGGGCCCGCTTGATGCGGGTCTCGATCTCGGCCTTCCCGATCTTGCGAACCTGCAAGGGGAAGGCGAGGTTTTCTTCGACGGTCATGTGGGGGAAGAGGGCGTAATTCTGGAACACCATGCCGATGTTCCGCTTGTGCGGCGGCATGTTGTCGATCGGCTGGCCGTCCAGAATGATACGGCCGTTGGTCGGAACCTCGAAGCCGGCCAGCATCAGCAGGGTGGTGGTCTTGCCGGAGCCCGAGGGGCCGAGCATCGTCAAGAACTCGCCCTGGGCGATATCCATGTTCAGGTTTTTGACGACCAGCGTCTCGCCGTCATAGCTCTTCTGGACGTCCTTGAAGCTGACGTAATTATCCTGTCGCTTGCTCATTACCAGACCGCATCACTCCCAGATCCTTGTTTCCGCACTTCTTTATACGAGGCCGACAGGTCGCCGGCCGCATTCGGGTGCGGTGCGAAATGCTACGGTACGATTCCTGCAATTGGGAGTCATTTGTTTCGCAATAACAAGGCTGGCCAGGGAAAAGGGTCTTGCTGCCCCGCCCGGGACCGGCCATGGACGGATAGGGCAGCCCCGTTGCCGCCTTTGCGCGCAGCCCTGCCCGAAGAGGAGGCAGGTGTGCGGGTGAGCCGCTGACGTTCCGGACAGGTTTGACGGGAAACCGGAATAGCGGGTTACGCCGTCCTCCGACCGAACCGGACGCCGGGGGCGGGCATGGCCACGCCTTGGGCCGCGCCGCCGAACCGCCGACCGATTGGTATCAGGCTCAGGCGGCGACGAGACCTTGCTCGCGGACCCAGGCCCAGGTCGCGTCGAGGCCCTTGGCAAAGCGCCGGAACATTTCCTCGATTTCAGCCTCAGTGATGATCAGCGGCGGACAGAAGGCCATGCCGTCCGCCATTCCGCGGGTGATGAGGCCCAGTTCCTGGCAGAACTTGCTCGTCTGGGCCGCAATACCTTGCTGCGGCGCAAAGGACTCCCTGGTCTGTTTGTTCTTCACCAGTTCGATGGCGCCGATGAGACCGACGCCGCGCACCTCGCCCACCAGCGGATGATCGGCGAAGCGCCGCATCTCGCGTTGGAAGGTGGGGGCGACGCGGCGGACCTGATCCACGATGTTGCGTTCCTCATAGATCTTCAGGGTCTCGAGCGCGACGGCGGCACAGACGGGGTTGCCAGAATAGGTGTAGCCATGGCCGAAGACGCCGATCTTGCCGCTGTTGTCGCGAAGGACGGCGTAGACCTTCTCGTTGATCATTACCGCTGAGATCGGCAGGTAGGAAGACGACAGAGCCTTGGCGACGGTCACGATGTCGGGAGTCATCTTGTAGGTCTGGCTTCCGAACATATTGCCCGTGCGCCCGAAGCCGCAGATCACTTCGTCGGCGATGAAGAGGATGTCGTGTTTCCGCAGGACCCGCTGGATCAGATCGAAATAGCCGGCGGGCGGAACGATGACTCCACCCGCACCCATGACCGGCTCGGCGATGAAGGCCGCGATCGTGTCGGGGCCCTCGCTGAGGATGAGCTTCTCGAGGCTGTCAGCCATGCGCTGGGCGAACTGCGCCTCGGTTTCGCTCTCTTGCCCGTAGCGATAGTAATGCGGACAGTCGGTGTGGAGTATGTTGGCGATCGGCAGATCGAAGTCGCGATGATTGTTGGGAAGCCCGGTCAAGCTGGCGGATGCGACGGTGACACCGTGATAGCCCTTCTGGCGCGAGATGATCTTCTTCTTCTTCGTCCGGCCGAGCGCGTTGTTGTAGTACCAGACCATCTTGATGACGGTATCGTTGGCCTCGGAGCCGGAACTGGCGAAATAGACCTTCGACATCGGCACCGGCGCGATGCCGATCAGCTTCTCGGCGAGTTCGACGGTCACCGACGAGGTCTTCTGGCTGAAGGTATGGTAGTAGGGCAGCTTCTTCATCTGCCTGATGGCGGCGTCGACCAGGCGCTCCTCGCCAAACCCCAGCGACGTGCACCAGAGGCCGGCCATGCCTTCGATATAGGCTTTGCCGTTTTCGTCATAGACATAGATGCCCTTGCCCTCGGTCATGATGAGCGGGCCTTCCTGTTCTTGGCGCACCGCATTGGTATAGCCATGCAGGTGATAGGCGACGTCGCGCGCGGCCAATGAGTTCGGCTTGATCTGATTCATGAGATGCCCACCTCCAGCGGAGGGCGACTGTGAAACATCGTTGATGGGCTTGGGCGCCAGCGATCTCCAGAATCGGAGGCGCAGCCGAGGCGACCACTATTCCGGTTGCCCGGGGCCAAGTCAAAGCCGCCGCCCGACCGGCGCAAATGTCAGGGTGACAAGCGGGTCCGCGAGGAATCGCGGCGATCAACGCCGGCCGTAGACATCCTCCAGGCGGACGATATCGTCCTCCCCCAGATAGCCGCCCGACTGGACCTCGATGATATGAAGGGGTTCCTCGCCCGGGTTCTCCAACCGGTGGGCGGCGCCCAGGGGGATATAGGCCGACTGGTTCGCCACCAGGTCGAAGAGCTGACCATCGCGCGTCACCCGGGCGATACCGCGAACGACCACCCAGTGCTCGGCGCGCTGGGCATGGCGCTGCAGGGAGAGCTTGCCACCCGGCCGGACGATCAGGCGCTTCACCTGGAAACGGTCGCCGGCATCGACCTGCTCATAGGAGCCCCAGGGCCGGAAGACCTTGCGGTGGCGCAGATGTTCGTGACGGCCCTTCTGGTCGAGGGCGGCGACGATGGAACGCAGATCCTGGGCCTTGTCGCGGGCCAGAACCAGAACGGCGTCCGGCGTCTCGACGGCGACCACACCGGTCAGGCCCTGGACCGCCAGGAGGCGGCTCTCGGCGCGCAGATAGCTGTCGCGGACCCCGACGGCGACCACGTCACCGATGATCGCATTACCCTCGGCGTCCTTGTCGGCCGCTTCCCAGAGGCTGTCCCAGGAACCGACATCGGACCAGCCCATGTCGCAGGGCACCACCGCTGCCATGGCGGTGCGCTCGAGCACGGCATAGTCGATCGATTTCGAGATGGCCTTGGCGAATTCCGGCTCGTTCAGCCGGGTAAAGTCGAGATCGCGCTCGGCGGCGCCGAGCGAGGCCCGCACGGCGGCCAGCATGGCCGGCTCGTAATGCTCCAGCTCTTCGATCAGCCGGCGCGCCTGGAACAGCACCATGCCGCCATTCCAGACATGGTCGCCAGCGGTGAGGTAGGCCCGGGCGGTCGGCAGGTCGGGCTTCTCGACGAACCGGGCGACCCGCCGGCAGCCCGGCGCTTCCTCGAGGTCGGCGCCCAGGCGGATATAGCCATAGCCGGTCTCGGGCTTGTTGGGCGTGATGCCGAACGTCACGAGAAAGCCGGCGAGGGCCGCGGGCAGGGCCGTGGCGATCGCGGCGCGGAAACTCTCCGGGTCGGCCACATGGTGGTCCGAGGGCAGCAGCAGGAGGACGGATTCCGGGTCGATGGCCTCGGCGGCCAGGGCCGCGGCGGCGGCGGCCGGTGCCGTATTGCGGGCCAGCGGCTCCAGGAGGATGGCCTCGGGCGCCACCTCGATGCTGCGCAGCTGCTCGGCCACCATGAAGCGGTGTTCGGCATTGCAGACGACGAAGGGCGGCAGGAATCCATGGGCCGGCGCCACGCGCCGTGCGGTCGCCTGCAGCAGGCTCTCCTCTGAGAGCAGCGGCATGAGCTGCTTGGGATAGGTGGCGCGCGAGAGGGGCCAGAGCCGCGTCCCGGCGCCGCCCGACAGGATCACGGGGCGTACCTGCATCGTGTTCGAGTAGTAACGCAATTCGTTCATGACGCCAATCTCGCTGGGGTTAACAGAGCCCTTGTCCGCAGGCACACGCCGGGTGTCCATAAGCAGGCCAGGAAGCCGGCGATGCCTTCCGGATGCGCCGATTCTGACAAACTGGTAGAGATGTTCGCGTGACGGGCAGGGAGACAAAACTGTGGCAGAGCGTTTCGATCTGATTGTCAAAGGCGGCCTGGCGATGACGCCCTCTGGGCTTGTCGAGGCCGATATTGCGATCACGGATGGGAAGATCGCCGCGATCGGGCGGATCGATCAGCCGGCCGACACACTGCTCGATGCCAAGGGTTTGCACGTGCTCCCGGGCGTGATCGACAGCCAGGTGCATTTCCGCGAGCCGGGCCTGACCCACAAGGAAGATCTCGCGACCGGCACGGCGGGTGCGGCGCTGGGCGGGGTCACGGCGATCTTCGAGATGCCCAATACCAATCCCAACACCGCCACGGCCGAGGCGCTGGCAGAGAAGCTGAGCCTGGCCGAGGGCCGCGTCTGGTGCGATGTCGCCTTCTTCGTCGGCGCCACGGGAGAGAATGCCGAGAAGCTCGGCGAGCTCGAAAGGCTGCCGGGCGCTTCGGGCGTCAAGATCTTCATGGGGAGTTCCACGGGCACGCTGCTGGTCGCCGACGACGAGACGCTGCTGAAGGCATTGCGCAACGGCACGCGGCGGGTCGCGATCCATGCCGAGGACGAATATCGCCTGCGCGAGCGCCATGCGCTGGTGAAGGACGGTGCCGATCCGGTGATGCATCCGGTCTGGCGCGATGTGGAGACGGCGACCCGCGCGACGCAGCGCGTGATGCGGCTCGCGCGCCAGGCCAAGCGCCGCGTCCATATCCTGCATGTGACCACGGCGGAAGAGGTTCCTATCCTCGCCGCCAACAAGGATCTCGTCACCATGGAGGTGACGCCGCAGCATCTGACGCTGGCAGCTCCCGACTGCTATCGCGAGCTCGGGACCTTCGCGCAGATGAACCCGCCGATCCGCGAGATGCGCCACCGCGAGGCGCTGTGGCAGGCGGTGCGCGACGGCATCGTCGACGTGATCGGCTCGGATCACGCCCCCCATACCAAGGACGAGAAGGCAAGGCCCTATCCGCAGAGCCCGTCGGGCATGCCGGGCGTGCAGACGCTGCTGCCGCTGATGCTGGATCATATGAATGCGGGGCGGTTGACGCTGGAGCGACTGGTCGATCTCACCAGTGCCGGCCCCGCCCGGATCTACAATGTCGCCGGCAAGGGCCGCATCGCCGTCGGCTACGATGCCGATCTCTCGATCGTCGACCTCAAGGCGAAGCGGACCATCGAATCCAAGCAGCAGGCCACGCGCTGCGGCTGGACGCCGTTCGACGGCCGGTCCGTGACGGGCTGGCCCAAGGCCACGATCGTGCGCGGCCATATCGTGATGCGCGAGGACGAGCTGATCGGACGGCCCATCGGCCAGCCGGTGCGGTTCGCGGAGTGCCTGCCCAGCTGATTCTTGCTGTCTATTTGCGGAGGCTCTGACGACCTAGTAAACGCTATCGAAGTACAAGCACGCAAACTATGGAGGCCTGCATGGGACGACCAGACGGCCGTTTGCTGAACAAGGAGTGGAATATCGGCGCGCAACACGCGCTCTATAGTACTAGAGTACTAGGGGCACTTGGTATCACACATTGGAGCGGTTCCCTGGGGCACTATGTGATGCAAATGGATATGTCCTGTTTGAAACCAAGCATGCTTATGAAACGTGCCCCCACTTGAGTATCGGTCAAGAGCTCAATGTTCCCGGTGGCATAAGTAGTCTTCCCGGATACATCAAGATGCGAGGCTCAAGCTAGCTGCCGGACCGAAAGGCCGCCCGATTGACGAAGCCCGCCCGCACCCTCAGAGTCTGACCTCGACCGCGCCGGATCGGTGCGGGATCATCCGCATTCCATCAGGAGCGATCGCATTTCCATGTTCAAAGCCCTGCTGCTCGAAGAGAAAGACGGGAAGGTTTCCGCCAGCATCAAATCGCTCGAGGAGTCGGCGTTGCCGCAGGGCGACGTGACGGTCGCGGTCGAGTTCAGCACGCTCAACTACAAGGACGGGCTGGTGCTGGGCGGGTTGGGGCGCCTGGTGCGAACCTATCCGCATGTGGGCGGCGTGGATCTCGTCGGCACGGTGGAAAGCTCGAGCCATCCGGCCTGGAAGGCGGGCGACAAGGTCATGCTCAATGGCTGGCGCGTAGGGGAGATTCATTGGGGCGGTTATGCCGAGAAGGCGCGGGTCAAGGGCGACTGGCTGATCCCGCTGCCGAAGGGGCTGACGCCCGAGCGCGCCATGGCGATCGGCACGGCGGGCTATGCCTCGATGCTGGGAATCATCGCGCTCGAGATGCATGGCCTCAAGCCCGACAAGGGCGAGGTGCTGGTGACGGGGGCCGCGGGCGGCGTCGGCAGCGTCGCGGTCGCGGTGCTGGCCAAGCTCGGCTACAAGGTCGTGGCCTCGACGGGTCGCGCCGAGACACATGACTATCTGAAGTCGCTGGGCGCGGCCGAGATCATCGATCGCGCCAGCATCGCGACGCCGTCGGGCAAGCCGATGGACAGCGAGCGCTGGGCCGGCTGCGTCGACGCGGTCGGCGGCAGCACGCTCGCGAACGTGCTGGCCAATCTCAAATATGGGTGTGGGGCTGCGGCTTGCGGGCTCGCCGGCGGGACCAAGCTCGAGACCACGGTCATTCCGTTCCTGCTGCGCGGGGTCAATCTGCTCGGCATCGACACGGTGATGTGCCCGATGGATCGCCGCAAGGAGGCCTGGGCGCGGCTTGCAAGCGATTTGCCGGCGGACAAGATCGACGCCATGATCCAGAAGGCGACCCTGGCCGATCTGCCGAAGCTGGGCGCCGACATCCTGGCCGGCAAGGTGCGCGGTCGCGTCGTCGTGGATGTGAGGAAGTAGGTCCTCCTTCGCCAGATCTCCGGTCGATAGGAGGGGCGAGAGGGTGGGCCAAATATGGTTAATACGGGATCCCGGCGCTCGAAGGTGATGTCGATGCTGGTGCTCGCCGGCACCGCTTCGGCCTTCAGCATGTGCCAGCCCAGCCGGCCCGATGTGATCGCCTATGTCGAGCCGCCCGCGATCTATTGTTACGAGACGCTGGCCAAGCCCGATTGCTATGCCCAGCCGCTGCCGGGCGAATATAACCGGATGATCGGCTACTATGGCGCGCCGCTGCCCGAGATGCCGGCGCAGCAGGTGCCGGGCGTCACCATCACGCAATCCGGGCAGGGGATGTAGGCGAGCGAGCTTACTCCGGCAGGCCGGCTCCCCGCAGTCCTTCGAGCCATTTTCGCAGGACGTCGGGTTTCCAGGCGCCCAGCAAGATGCCGATACTGGAAATGCGCAGCTCGGGCTGGCGCTGGATCAACTGCGTGACCGCCGCTTGCGCTTCGGCCTTGCGCCCCAGCATCGCCGAGGCTGCCGCGATGACGCAGGTGGCGAGGGCGATTTCCGGTCTCTCCTGTGTTCCCGCTTTGGCGCATGACAGCGCTTCTTCATAGCGCCCGGCCAGATAATGCGCGCAACCGAGGCAGCTCTGCATCATGAAGCCGTGCGGGTCGTGGGGGCTGAGCCGCTTGGCACGGTTGACGTGATCGATCGCGATCTCCGTCTCTCCGTTGCGCACCTTGGCCCAGGCGCTGAAGAGCCACGCCCAGGCGTAGTTCGGATTGAGCGACAAGGCGCGATCGATCAAGGCGACGGCGCGGTCAAAGTCGCCGACGACATAATCGAGCGCGATCCCGGCCGTCGCCAGCGCCACGGCGTCGTCCCGGCCCAATTCCACCGCACGTTCGGCCAAGCGTTGCGCCTCGGCCTTCTCGGCAGTGCGATCGACGACCCAGCTGCTGACCTTCCGTTGGGAATAGCAGCGGGCTGCCATGCCATAGGCCGAGGCAAAATCGGGATCGAGCTCGATGGCCCGCGCGAAGGACGCGAGCGCCTCGATATTGGCTTCCCGGCTCCAGCGGTGAACAGCCGCTAACCCGCGCAGATAGTGGTCGTAAGCGTCGAGGCTCTCGGTTGGCTTGCGCTTGGCGCGATCAATCTCGGCCTGCTCCAGCTTGGGCGCGATCGCACCGACCACGCTCGACGTCACTTGGTCCTGCAGGTCGAAGATGTCCTCGAGCGCGCCGTCGAAGCGGTCGGCCCAGAGGTGAGCGCCGTTGGCGCAGTCGATCAACTGGCCGGCGATTCGGACCTTGTTGCCGGATTTACGCAGGCTTCCTTCGAGCACATAACGGACGCCAAGCTCGCGCCCGACCTGCTTCACATCGACGGCGCGGCCCTTGTAGGTGAAGCTCGAATTGCGCGCGATCACGAAGAGCCAGCGCATCCGCGAGAGGCCGGTGATGATCTCCTCGACGATGCCGTCGGCAAAATAGTCCTGCTCCGGGTCGCCGCTCATGTTCTGGAAGGGGAGGACGGCGATCGAGGGCTTGTCGGGGAGGGCAAGGGCGGGCTTCGCGACCGGTGCGATGGCCGGAACGCCCAGGCGGATCCGGTACACCCTCACCGGCTGCGCGATATTCTTGAGCGCCTGCTCGCCCAGATCGTCGAAGGTGTAGTCGAACTTGCCGCGAA
>NZ_JBOHKS010000081.1:0-8912 GCF_050729195.1 Hypericibacter sp. | reverse complement strand
GCTGCCCTCAAGGCCGCGCTCTCGACCGACGGCGATTATGTCGCCTTCGTCGGCAGCCGCGCCAAGGCCGCTTCGCTGCGCGAGCAGCTTCAGGAAGACGGCATGGAAGTCACGCGTCTCGAGCGCCTGCGGGCGCCGGCGGGGCTCGATCTCGGGGCCATAGGGCCGGAAGAGATCGCGCTCTCGGTGGTGGCGGAGATCGTCGAGGTGCGCCGGCGCGGGCAGCATGCGGCCGCGCCTGCGGTCAGGGTCGCCGGCCGCTCGTAACGAGGTGGGTGGAGGAGAAGAAGTAGCGGTCGTCCTCGATCCGTCGCCGCTGGTCTGCAATCCAGGCTTCGACGATGGCGGGGTCCAGAGTGGAGGCCATGGCGGCTTTCCCCACTGTCTCGGCCATCCAGCCATAGGCTTGGCCATCCGAATGTGTGACCGCTTCCGAAACGACAGTCACGTCTTTGAAGCCGGCGTCGAGCAGGAGCCCGCGCATCCGACGCGCGATCATGCCGTTCACCATGGAATCGGCGAAAGCGCGCGTGACCAGCCGCGTCGCATAGAGATCGCCGTCGAACAGCAGGCTGTCCCAATCCTGGTCCATGACCAGGAGGCGGCCGCCGGGGCGTAACACCCGGAAGGCTTCCGACAGGGCGGTCTCGGGACGCTTCAGATGCATATAGACGCGTTCGGCGCGATAGGCATCGAGACAGCCATCGGCCAGCGGCAGGGTGGCGGCGTCGGCCACCTGGAACTCTACCTTCGCGCTGGCGGCGAAAGCGCGGGCGCGGGCCAGGGTGATGAACTGCCCGCTGATGTCGAAGCCATAGACATGGCCGCCGGGATGGACCAGGGCGGCCAATTCCCGCGTCGCCGTCCCGGTGCCGCAGCCGATCTCCGCCACGAACATCCCGGATTGGAGGGCCAGCCGCTCATAGGAGCGATGACGACGCGCGATGACTTCGGGCAGCGCCTCGACACGGTCCAGGAACGCGATGAATTTCTCCGCTTCGCCGGTCGCGTCGACCATGTCGAAACGGTTCAGGCAACTGTAACCGCTCTGCTCGTCGTTCATGACGTCCCCTCGGGGCCAGGAGGAGGTCGCACGGATCAGGCCAGGGCTGCGGCGGCGTCGCCCCCGGTGATAGAATTCCATGACGGGAGGTCGCCATGGTGGAGAGCGGTCCGACAATTGTTACTTTGAAAGAAATCCTAGAGGCCTTCAATGCCCATGATCTCGATCGGATCATGGGGTTCTTTGCGCCCGACTGCGTGCTGGAAATGCCGCGCGGACCCGATCCCTGGGGCGCGCGATATGTCGGGTTCGTCGCGGTTCGAGAGGGCTGAGATCGAGATTCTCGGGCCTTCCCGATGTCCGATATGAGGAGGATTCGCATTGGGTGGCCGGCGACACTGGCATCTCGCAATGGACGCTCCGCGGCACGACGAAAGCGCATGAGCGCATCGAGGTCCGCGGCTGCGATTTCTTCACCTTCCGCGGCGGCAAGATCGTGAAGAAGGACTCCTACTGGAATATCCGTGAGCCCTTAGGCGCGCCGATTGGGCCAGCCGGGTAGTCCCTTTTGCCAAAACCGCTCCCGGACCCTCAACTTTCGATTGAGGACCGGCTCCTAATTGCATGAAGCTTTTGTGAAATCAGGGGCTTTTCATCTGTCTTTAAACCGGGTCCGGGGCACAGTTCGGGCCAATCACGGCGCATGCCTTTGGGCGGGCGACGAAAAAGATCGGCATTCAGAGCGAGTTCCACATGGGTGTTTCGGGCAACAAGGACATCGGGGAGCGGACGGTGGCCAGCATCGATCGGTTCGCCTTGAGAGTGCAGCCGGTCACGCCTGCGACCCGCTGCGCCGACGTCTATGACCGTTTCTCCGCCGATGTGGACCTGATCGCGGTTCCGGTGGTCGAGGAGGAACGGCCCGTCGGGCTGGTCTATCGCGCCGAGTTCGAGCACCGCCTGGCCCATGCCTATGGCCGGGCGCTCTACGAGAAGAAGCCGATCTCGACCCTGATGGACCCCGAGCCCCTGGTGGTGGAGCGCGGCATTGCGGTCGAGGCGCTCGGCCATCTGATCGCCTCCGATCGGCCCAGCGCGCTGCTGCGGGGCTTCATCATCACGGGCGAAGGCCGCTATCTGGCGCTTGGCACCGCGCTCTCCCTGCTGCAGGCCTCGCTGGTGCGCACGGAGCAGCGCTCGCAGGAGCTGGAGCAGGCCTATGAGGCGGCCGATTCCGCCAACCGCACCAAATCCGGCTTCCTCGCCAATATGAGCCATGAGCTGCGCACGCCGCTCAACGCCATCATCGGTTTTGCCGAATGCATGCAGGACGAGGTGATGGGGCCGTTGCCGGAGCGCTACAAGAGCTATGCCGAAGACATCCTGACCAGCGGCAATCATCTCCTGGGGATGGTCAACGATCTGCTCGACATGGCGAAGATCGAAGCCGGCCGCTACGAGCTGCGGGAAACCCGGGTCCGGGTCGGCGACACGATCGACAGCGCGCTCCGGATCCTGGGCGAGACCGCCTCGCGCAACGGCGTGTCGATCGTCGCCCGCCGCGACGCCGACAACAATCTTCGCCTGAAGGCCGACGAGCGGTCCTTCCGGCAGATGCTGCTCAATCTTCTCTCCAATGCGATCAAGTTCACCGAGGCCGGCGGCTGCGTCGAGGTGAAGTCGAGCGTTGCCACGGACGGCGAACTTCGCGTCGAGGTCACCGACACCGGCATCGGCATGTCGGACGAGCATCAGAAGATCGCGCTGACGCCGTTCGGCCAGGTCTCCGTCAATTTCGACCGCCGCTATCAGGGGACCGGTCTCGGGCTTCCGCTGGTGAAGTCGCTGATCGAGCTCCATGGCGGCCGGCTCGAGATGCAAAGCGCGCTGGGGCAGGGCACCCGGGTCGGGCTCTGTTTTCCGCCCCAGCGGGTCGAACGCCCGCCTGCCGATCCCCAGTCGGCCCTGCCGGCGGCGGAGTAGGAAGTCTCTCCCGTCCCTTAGCCCCGCCGCTGCTGCAGGGCTGCCATGACCTCCACTCCCTGTTTTCCTGACGCGCTTGCCGGGCTACGGTGTGCGCCGCTCGATGGGAATTGGGTCAGGCTGGGATGACAGTCTCGGAGAGAAAGCGAAGGCGGCTGGCCGCCATTCTCGCAGCCGATATCGCCGGCTATGCGCGGCTGATTCGCGCCGACGAGGAGGGGACGCATCGCCGGCTGCAGGCGCTTCACAAGCATGTGATCGAGCCGGCGATCGCGCTGCATCAGGGGCGCCTCGTCCGGACCATGGGCGACGGGCTGTTGATCGAGTTCGCCAGCGCCGTCGTGTCGGTGCGTTGCGCGATCGCGATCCAGAGCGGTGCCGCGGCGCGCAATGCCGATCTGCCGAAAAATCGTCGCATGGATTATCGCATGGGCATCGATCTCGGCGAGGTCACGGCCGAGGGCGACGATCTCTTCGGCGAATGCCTCGCCGTCGCGGCGCGTCTCGAACGGCTCGCCGAGCCGGGCAACTTGCTGATCTCCGGTGCCGTCCACGAGCAGGCGCGGGGCCGTCTGACCTACGAGTTTTCGGATTTTGGGCCACGCGAGCTTCGCGATGTCTCGCATCGGGTACGGATCTTCCGGGTCGAGATCGCTCGCGGCGCCCGGCTCGTCGCGGATGAGGAAGAAGAGGGTTACGACCTTCCGGACAACCCCTCCGTCGCGGTATTGCCTTTTGTTAATCTCAGCGGTGAGCCCGATCAGGATCATTTCGCCGACGGGCTGACCGAGGACATCATCACCGGTCTCTCCCGGGTCAGTCAGCTCTTCGTCATTGCCCACAGCTCGATGCTCACCTACCGGGACAAGCTGCCGGATGTGCAGAAGATCGGTCGCGAGCTGGGAATCCGTTATCTGCTCGAGGGCAGCGTGCGGCAGGCCGGCAATCGGGTCCGGATCTCCTGCCAGCTGATCGAGGTGGAGACGCGGGCGCATATCTGGAGCGAGCGCTATGACCGGCCGCTCACCGACTTCTTCGACCTCCAGGACGAGATCACGCGCAACGTCGTGGCCTCCATCAAGACCCAGGTGGTGCTCAAGGAAGGCCAGCTGGCGGAGCGCCGCGCCATCTCCGATCTGGGCCTCTGGGATCTGCTGAAGCGGGCCTGGCGGCGGCTTTACGAGGCGACGCCCGAATCCCTCGCCGAGGCCGAGACGCTGGCGCGGCAGGCGATCGAAGAGGATCCGGACAGCGCCGTGCCCTATTGGATCCTGTCCGACGCGATCCTGCATCAGGCGCTCATGGATGGCGGCGATGATCTGCAGGCCGCGGCGATGCGGGCGCAGGAGCTGGCGCGCCACGCGATCACGCTCGACGAGAACGATGAGAACGCGCATTCGGCCTTCGGGATCGCCTCCCTCAATCTGGGGCGGCATGAGGAGGCCATCGCGGCCTTCCGGCGCGCGCTCGACATCAATCCCAATTGCTCGGTCGCCCTGGGCCTGCTGGGGTCGGGGCTGATCTATTCGGGCCAACCGGACGATGGCATCGGCTATGCCGAGATGGCGATCCGGTCGAGCCCGCGCGATCCGAACAATTTCTTCCGCTACAGCGATATCGCGGCGGGCCATTTCGCGGCCAGCCGCTATGGCGCCGCGATCGAGAATGCGCAGCGCGCGATCCGCCAGAAGCCTGGTTATTTCGAAGGCTATATCGTGGCCGCCGCGTCCCACGCCCTGCTGGGCGATATCGAGATGGCGCGCGAGATGGCCCGGGATTGCCGGAGCCAGCTGCCCGACATCACGATCGCAAAGGCTTCGGCCAGCTACATGTTCGCGAACCCGGTCGATCTCGAGCGGCTGCAGCAGGGGCTGCGTCTGGCGGGCTTCCCCGACTGAGGGATCAGCCCGCCTTGCGCGAGGTGGCCGTGCTGCGCGAGCGCAGATGCGGCTTCAGATACTGGCCGGTATAGCTCTCCTTGACCTGCGCCACGGCTTCCGGCGTTCCGGCCGCCACGAGCTTCCCGCCCTTATCGCCGCCTTCGGGCCCTAGATCGACGATCCAGTCCGCGGTCTTGATGACCTCGAGATTATGCTCGATCACGACCACGGTGTTGCCCTGCTCGACCAGGCGATGGAGCACTTCCATCAGCTTGCGCACATCCTCGAAATGCAGGCCCGTGGTGGGCTCGTCGAGGATATAGAGCGTGCGCCCGGTGGCGCGCCGCGCCAGCTCCTTGGCGAGCTTCACGCGCTGCGCCTCGCCGCCCGAAAGCGTGGTGGCGGCCTGGCCGATATGGATGTAGCCGAGGCCCACCTGCTGCAGCATCGCCATCTTCTCGCGGATCGACGGGACCGCCTTGAAGAACTCGACGCCGTCATCGACCGTCATGTCGAGCACGTCGGCGATCGACTTGCCCTTGAAGGTGATCTCGAGCGTCTCGCGGTTGTAGCGCTTGCCTTTGCAGGTTTCGCATTGGACATAGACGTCGGGCAGGAAATGCATCTCGATCTTGATCACGCCGTCGCCTTCGCAGGCCTCGCAGCGTCCGCCCTTCACGTTGAAGGAGAAGCGGCCGGGCTTGTAGCCGCGCGCCGTCGCTTCCGGCAGCCCCGCGAACCAGTCGCGGATCGGCGTGAAGGCGCCGGTGTAGGTCGCCGGGTTCGACCGCGGCGTGCGGCCGATCGGCGACTGGTCGATATCGACCACCTTGTCCAGATGCTCGAGCCCGTCGATCCCGTCATGGTCGCCCGGATGGGTGCGGGCGCCGTTGAGGCGGCGCGCCAGGGCGTTGAACAGCGTCTCGATCACCAGGGTCGATTTGCCGCCGCCGGAAACGCCGGTCACGCAGGTGAAGGTGCCGAGCGGAATGTCGACCGTGAGGTTGCGCAGATTGTTGGCGCGCGCGCCGCGGACCCGGATCACCTGCTTCTTGCCGTCCGGCCCCTTGGTGCCGGGGCGGCGATGGGCGGGGATCGGGATCTCCCTGACACCCGTCAGATACTGCGCGGTGATGCTCTTGGGATTCTTCATCACTTGCTCGGGCGTGCCGAAGGCGACGACCTCGCCGCCATGCCGGCCGGCGCCGGGGCCCATATCGACCAGATAGTCGGCGGCGCGGATCGCGTCCTCGTCATGCTCGACCACGATGACCGAGTTGCCGAGATCGCGCAGCCGCTTCAGGGTTTCGAGGAGGCGGGCATTGTCGCGCTGATGCAGCCCGATCGAGGGCTCATCCAGCACATAGAGTACGCCGGTCAGGCCCGAGCCGATCTGCGAGGCCAGGCGGATGCGCTGGCTCTCGCCGCCGGAGAGCGTGCCTGAATTGCGGTTGAGGGCGAGGTAATCGAGCCCGACCGAGTTGAGGAAGCCGAGCCGCTCGTTGATTTCCTTGAGGATGCGCTGCGCGATCTCGCGCTGCTTGGCGGTGAGCTTCTCGGGCAGGCTGCGGAACCAGGCCTCCGCCGGCGCGATCGCCATGCGCGTCACTTCGGAGATGTTGAGCCCCGCGATCTTGACCGCCAAGGCTTCCGGCTTGAGACGGTCGCCTTTGCAGGTCTCGCAAGGGCTGTTGGCCTGGAAGCGGCTCAGCTCCTCGCGCACCCAGGCGCTGTCGGTCTCGCGGAAGCGGCGCTCCATGTTCGGGATCACGCCTTCGAACGGCTTGGTGGTCTTGTAGGACCGCACGCCATCGTCATAGGTCATGGTCACGGCGTCGCCGCCCGATCCGTAGAGGATGATCTTGCGGAACTTCTCCGGCAGGTCCTTCCAGGGCGTGGTCACGCTGAACTTGAAATGCCGCGCCAGGCTGTCGAGCGTCTGGGCGTAATATTGCGAGGTGGAGCTGGCCCAGGGCGCAATCGCGCCCTCGCGCAAGGTCAGGCTTTCGTCCGGTATGACCAGCTCGGGATCGAAATAAAGGGTGGTGCCCAGGCCGTCGCAGGCCGGGCAGGCGCCGAAGGGATTGTTGAACGAGAACAGCCGGGGCTCGATCTCGTCGATGGTGAAGCCCGACACCGGGCAGGCGAAACGGGCGGAGAAGGTCAGCCGTTCCGGCGTCTCGCCCTTCTTGACCGGCTTGGCGTCGGCGAACTCGGCGAAGACCAGCCCGTCGGCGATGGCAAGCGCCGTCTCGAGGCTGTCGGCGAGGCGGGTCTGGATGCCGTCGCGCACGACGATGCGGTCGACCACCACCTCGATATCATGCTTCAGCTTCTTGTTGAGCGCCGGGACCTCGGCGATCTCGTGGAGCTTGCCGTCCACCTTGACGCGCTGGAAGCCGCGCTTCTGGAGATCCTGGATCTCCTTCTTGTATTCGCCCTTGCGGCCCCGGACCATCGGCGCCAGCAGATAGAGCCGGGTGCCTTCGGGCTGGGCCATGATGCGATCGACCATCTGGCTGACGGTCTGGCTCTCGATCGGCAGGCCGGTCGCGGGCGAGTAGGGGACGCCGACGCGCGCATAGAGCAGGCGCAGATAGTCGTAGATCTCGGTGACCGTGCCGACGGTCGAGCGCGGGTTGCGCGAGGTGGTCTTCTGCTCGATCGAGATCGCGGGCGAGAGCCCGTCGATCGAATCCACATCCGGCTTCTGCATCAGCTCCAGGAACTGGCGCGCATAGGCGGAGAGCGATTCGACATAACGCCGCTGGCCCTCGGCATAGACCGTGTCGAAGGCGAGCGACGACTTGCCGGAGCCCGACAGGCCGGTGAGGACCACCAGCTGGTCCCGCGGCAGGTCGAGATCGACATTCTTCAGGTTATGTTCGCGGGCGCCACGGATGGAGATCAGCCCGGTGCCAGTGCGGTTGCTCATGCTTCGGGTGCGGGAATCGGTTATGTGGGGAAAGAAGCCGGAACATATATAGCGCAGGACGGCGGTAAATCGACCCCTGATCGATTCGCAATCCCGCCCCGCGACAATGGCCCTCGCCGCGGCAGGGACAAGCCCCAGCAGGCGCCGGCCCCGGTCCGATTTCCAGGCTCCGTGAGCCATCCACAGGGCCCCGGAAACGGGGGGATGACGGGCCGAGCCGCCATGCCGTAAACTCGTCGTTTGGAGCGGGGCCAGGGCCGGCCAAGCCGGCGGCCCACTGGCAAACAAGGAAAAAAGGACGCATTCGGATGGCGGGATCGGTCAATAAAGTAATCCTGGTCGGCAATCTCGGCCGGGACCCGGAAATTCGCTCCACCCAGGACGGCACGCGCGTGGCGAACCTTTCGGTCGCAACCTCGGAGAGCTGGCGCGACAAATCCTCGGGCGAGCGCAAGGAGCGCACCGAGTGGCATCGGGTCGCGATCTTCAACGAGAAGCTGGTCGAGATCGCCGAGAAATATCTGCGCAAGGGCTCCAAGATCTATGTGGAGGGCGCGCTCCAGACCCGGAAATGGACCGATCAGGGCGGGCAGGAGAAATACACGACCGAAATCGTGCTGCAGCGCTTCCGCGGCGAATTGACGATGCTCGACGGCCGCGCCGGCGGCGGTGGCGGCGATTCGCCCTCCGAAGGCGAGGAAATGGGCGGCGGCGGTGGCGGCGGTTATAGCGGCGGCGGGGGCGGTGGTGGCCGTTCCTCGAGCGGCCGGGCGCCGGCCGGCGGCGGCGATCTCGACGACGATATTCCGTTTTAAGGGGACGGGATCATCCCGCCGGGTGGCGGGAGGCGGTCATGAAGAGCCGCAGGAACTGAACAGGGGAAACAAGGGAGGCGACTGAAGACCATGGATGGAAAGAAATTTGCCGAGAAATTCCTGAAGCGCGAGATGAGCCGGCGCGAGATCCAGGCAGGTCTGGCCAAGATGGGTCTCGGTGTGGCGGCGATGACCGTGATGCCGGCGGTGGCGAAGGCAGCTCCGCCCAAGCTGGTGGTCTATGAATGGGCCGGCTATGACGTGCCGGACCTGCACCAGTCCTACATCAAGAAATA
>NZ_JBOHKS010000080.1:0-23023 GCF_050729195.1 Hypericibacter sp. | reverse complement strand
GCCGAGAGTCACGGCCATCGGCTGGTGAGGCCGGAGACCTACGGCGCCGGCCCCCGCGCCGCCGTGCATACGCCGCGTTATCTGCGGTTTCTCGAGACGGCACATGAACGCTGGCAGGCCTTGCCCGACGCCTCGCCCGAGGTGATCCCCAACGTCCATCCCAACGGGCTGAAGGGCGGTTATCCCGAAAGCATCATCGGCCAGGCGGGCCATCACATGGCCGATACGGCCTGCCCGCTCGCGGCCGGCAGCTGGCCCGCGATCGTCGCCAGTGCCGACACGGCCGTGCATGCGGCGCGGCTGGTGCAGGGCGGCGCGCCCGCCGCCTATGCGCTCTGCCGTCCGCCGGGTCACCATGCCTTCGCCGACATGGCCGGCGGCTTCTGCTATCTCAACAATTGCGCAATCGTCGCGACCGAGCTGCGCCGCCATGCCGCGCGCGTCGCGATCCTCGATGTCGATCTCCATCACGGCAACGGGACGCAAGGGATCTTCTATGCCCGCGCCGATGTGCTGACGGTCTCGGTCCATGCCGACCCGGCGAACTTCTATCCTTTCTTCTGGGGCCATGCGGCGGAGCGGGGCGAAGGGGCGGGCGAGGGCTACAATCTCAATCTTCCCCTGCCGCTCGGCAGTGGCGACACGCCCTTCCTGGCGGCGCTCGAGCGGGGCCTCGCCGAGATCCGCGCCTATGCGCCCGACGCGCTGGTGGTGGCGCTGGGCCTCGACGCCTTCGAAGGCGATCCGCTGGCCGGCCTCAAGGTGACGACGCCAGGCTTCGAGGCGATCTGCCGGCGCATCGGCACGCTCAAGCTGCCGACCGTGCTGGTGCAGGAGGGCGGCTATCCATCGCCCGAGCTGGGGCGGAATCTGGTCGCGAGCTTGAAGGGGTTCGAGGAGGGGCGGGCGGCATGATCCGCATCGTGTTCTTTTGGGTTGGCCAAGATGTGACCACCCCGTCATTCCTGGTGAAATCCGCAAAGCTGCTTCATGGGAATGACGCGGAGATAATCCAGCTGACCGACCAAGAGACGCCGGAGATCGCAGGCGTGACTCATATCGTTCGTAATCGCCTGTCCAAGAACCTGATGGTTGCGAGGCTCGAAGCCTATGCCAGCGTCGAGATCGGCCACGAGTATACTTTCTTCACTGACGCCGATCTTCTCTTCATCGAGAAACTGAAGCTCGAGGACAGCTCGAAACGGGACATCCTGCTTATCAGGCGGGTGAACAACATCCTCGTCAACGCGGATTTTCCCGAGCATTACCCCGAATTCGTCGGCAAGACCTTTCTCGATGTCATGCCCCTCTTGTTCGGCGCGATTGCTGTCAGGAATGCGCGGCAATTCTTCGCGGATCTGCTGGAAATCTGCCTGCGGCTGCCCGACCGCTTCCATCGCTGGTACGGGGACCAGGTTTCCTTGTTCGAGGCCTATAAACTCAACCCGACGGCTTTCGGCTTTCTCGATGCGAGCGTCTATCAGCTGCCGATGAATCACGTCGGCGTTCCGGAAGAACTGCGCTCCCTTCGACGGTCCGGCATCCAGATCCTGCACTTCAAAGGTCGCGACCATAAGAAAATGATGGAGCCGACCTATCAGAATCTCCTGCAGGTGGTCAACGCCCCGGGGCCACGCTGAAAGCGCGGAACCCGGGAACGCCGATCGCACCGAGCTCTATTTCACGATCTCCGTATCTTCGAGCGTGAAGCGGCCCAGCGGGTTCTGGGTGAAGTTCTTCACATAGATCTGCGAGGCGTTGCGGTAGGGTGAGTAATAGAGATCGATCCAATGGACGTCGTCTTTCACGATGGCCTGGATCTTGTAATAGATCGCCTTGCGCTTCTCCGGATCGAGCTCGCCGCGGCCTTCGTCGATCAGCTTCGTCACCTCCGGATTCTTGTAGCGCGTGTGATAGGAGAGATTGTCCGGATCGCCATAGAGGCTGAAGGACGTCTTCTCGTCGGGATCGATGATGTCGTTGGTCCAGTAATTGACGCTGAGATCGTAGTCGCCCGAGATCTCCGTCTCCCAGGCCTGACCGACCTCCTGCTTCTCGATGTTGGCCGTGACGCCAATCTGGGCCAATTGACTTTGTAGCAATACGGCCAGCTGTTCATGGGTGACGTCGCCCGATGAGATCAGCAGTTTGAGGGAAAGATCCTTCACGCCGGCCGCATCCAGCATCGCCTTGGCCTTGGCCGGGTCATAGGGGCAGCGCGGATTGTCCGGGTTATAGAACATGCCACCCTGCGGAATGTAGGAGTTGGCGGGCGTTCCATGGCCGAAGGTCACGGTCTTCACGATCGCATCGAGATCGATCGCCATGCAGAGCGCCTGGCGGACTTCCTTCTTGTCCAGCGGCGGATGGCTGTGATTGATCAGCAGGTGATCCTCGCGGCTCGAATTGTCGAGATGGACCTCGAGCTTCGGATCCTGCTTCAGCTCGTCGATCCGGTTGAAGGGCACGAAGATCATCGCGTCGATCTCGCCCGCCTGCAGCTTGAGGATGCGGGTGTTGTCGTTGGGGATATAGATCCACTGCACCTGGTCGAGCTTGGGTTTGGCCGGGCCTTCCCAATAGTTCGGATTCTTGTCGAGCGTGATGGATTCGCCGCGCTTCCATTCGATGATCTTGAAGGCGCCGGCGCCGATCGGATGCTCGAGCCAGTCGTCATAGTGATTCTTCACCGCATCCTCGGGCAGCACGGCGGCCGAGAACAAAGCGAGGAAGGTCAGGAAGGGCGCGGTGGGCTGGCTCAGCGTGATGATCACGGTGCGGTCGTCGGGCGTGTCGATCGATTTCATCGGCGCATACATGGCACCGAACACCGACTCCTTGGTGTCGCGCACGCGTTCCAGGCTGAACTTCACATCCGAGGCCTTGAGCGGGCTGCCATCGCTGAATTTGAGGCCGTCGCGCAGCTTGAATGTGTAGGTCAGGCCATCGGGCGAGACGGTCCAGCTCTCCGCCAGGTCCGGCTCGATCGCGGTGCCGTCGAAATTGTTCCGCACCAGCATCTCGTTGGCATTGATGATGACCCAGAGATCGGCGTTCTGGCTGATCAGGATCGGATCGAAGGTGGTGCTGTCCTGGTCGCGGCCGATCTTGAGCGTGCCGCCGGCGTGAACCGGGCCGGCGCCGAGCAGGAGAACGGACAGCAACAGGAACGAAACCACCGCGAGGCGGCGGATGATGGCGGCCATGTGAAGCTCCCCGTCGAATGGCGGACGGCCTTGGCTCCGTCCTTGACGGGAATTATGACGCGCGGCGCCCCATCAGCGTCAATGGCTCCCGGCGGCGGGGCGGTCTGTCGCCATTTTGTCATCGGCGTAGAGGTGGCAGGCGACCCGGACCGGCCCGTCGCGGCGCAGGGCGGGGGCCGGGCCGGCGCGGCAGGCGTCGAAGGCCTTGGCGCAGCGAGGGTTGAAAGCACAGCCGGCGGGCAGGCGGGTGGGGCTGGGAGGTTCGCCCATCAGGCGCGGCGGCGGCAGGCTGCCATCGGCTGCCATGCGCGGGATCGAAGCCAGCAGCGCCTCGGTATAGGGGTGGCGCGGGTTGGAGAACACGGCCTCGGTCGGGCCTTCCTCGACGATGCGCCCGAGATACATGACCGCGACGCGCCGGCAGAGATGCCGGATCACCCCCAGATCATGCGAGATGAAGATCAGCGCCAGATGCCGCTCGGCGCAGAGCTGCGTCAGCAGATTGAGGATCTGCGCCTGGATCGAGACGTCGAGCGCCGACACGGCTTCGTCGGCGATCAGGAGCTCGGGGCCGACCGCCAGCGCCCGGGCGATGCCGACGCGCTGGCATTGTCCGCCCGAGAGCGCGGCGGGACGGCGTGACGCCAGGTCGGGCGACAGGCCCACGCTCTGCATCAGCGCCGCGACCTTCGTCGCGACCTCGCCGCCCGGACAGAGCCGATGGACCCGGAACACCTCCGCCAGCGTTTCGCCGATGGTGAAGCGCGGATTGAGCGCCGCGAAAGGATCCTGGAAGATCATCTGCGCCCGGCGCCGAAAGCCCAGCAGCCGCGATGGATCGAGCGCCGTCAGGTCGGTGCCGTCGAACCGCACCTGGCCGCTCTTGGCGTCCACCAGGCGCAGCATCGCGCGCCCGAGCGTGCTCTTGCCGCAGCCGCTCTCGCCGACCAGGCCCATCGTCTCGCCCGGGGCGATCGCGAGCGTCACACCATTGACCGCGTGGGTGACGCGGGCGCTCGCGGGGTTGAGCAGCGCGCCGAGGCCGCCCTCGCGAAACTCGACCGTCAGATCGTTGGTCTCGAGCAGCGCGCTCATGCGTTGGCCCCTACCGGAGCGGCATAGAGTTCCTGCCAGCGCAGGCAAGCGCTGGCCCTGTACTTGCCGGCGGCCAGCAGGGCCGGGTCGGTGTCGCGACAGAGCGGTCGGCAGTGCGGGCAGCGCGGATGGAAGCGACAGCCCGGTGGCAATTGCGACAGGGCCGGCGGCTGGCCCTCGATCGAGGGCAAAAGGCTGCCGACCGGCACGGACTCCGGTCGCGATCGCATCAGGGCCTCGGTATAGGGATGCAAGGGCCGGCGCAGCAGGTCGGTCTTCCTGGCGCGCTCGACGATGCGGCCCGCATACATCACCGCCACACTTTCGCAGGTCTGCGCCACCACGCCCAGATCATGGGTGATGAGGATGATGGCGAGGCCGGTGCGGTCGCGCAGGTCGAGCAGCAGGCGGAGGATCTGCGCCTGCACCGTGACGTCGAGCGCCGTGGTGGGCTCATCGGCGATCAGGAGCTGGGGCCGGCAGGCGAGCGCCGCCGCGATCATGGCGCGCTGGCGCATGCCGCCGCTGAACTGATGGGCATAGGCGTCGAGCTGGCGCGACGGGTCGGGAAAGCCCACCTGGCGCAGCAATTCGGTGGCACGATCACGCGCCGCTCGTTGTCCGATCTTTTCATGGCAGAGCACCGCCTCGGTGATCTGCTCGCCGATCGTCATGACCGGATCGAGATGCGAGGACGGATTCTGAAAGATCATCGCCATCTTGGGCCCGCGCAGGGTCCGCATCTCCGCCTCCGGCAGGGCCGCGATGTCGCGGCCCTCGAACAGCACGCGGCCGGCGGCGATGCGGGCCTGGCGGCTCGGCAGAAGGCGCATGAGCGCGCGGCAGGTCATGGATTTTCCGGAGCCGCTCTCGCCGACGAGCCCCATGATCTCGCCCGCGCGCAAGGCGAAGGAAACATGATCGACCGGCCGCAGCCGGCCGCTGCGCGTCTCGATATCGACGGTCAGATCCTGCGCTTCGATCAGGGCAGCGCTCATTCCCGGATCCCCAGGGTCTCCGCCAGCCCGTCGGCCAGCAGGCTGAAACCCAGCGCCAGCGTGACGATGGCAAGGCCCGGGAAGAAGCTGATCCACCAGGCGCTGGCGAGGAAGGTCTGTCCCTCGGCGATCATGACGCCCCATTCGGCGGCGGGCGGCTGCACGCCCAGGCCGAGATAGGAAAGCGACGAGCCCAGCAGGATCGTCAGCACCACGTCGGACATCGAGAACACGATCGCCGGCAGCACGGCGTTGGGCAGGATATGCCGCGCCATGATGCGCAGGCGGCTATAGCCCAGATTGCGGGCCGCCAGCACGAAGTCGCTGTGTTTCAGCACCAGGGTCTGGCCGCGGATCAGCCGCGCATAGCTGACCCAGCCGACGAGCGACACGGCGATGAAGAAGCTGATGAGGCCGGCGCCCAGCACCGAGATGATCGCGATCACCAGCACGAAGAAAGGGAAGGAGATGGTGATGTCGAGGAGGCGCATCAGCAGCGTGTCGACGATGCCGCCGAAATAGCCGGCGACAAGCCCGACGGCGCTGCCGAGGATGAAGGGGACGATCACGCCGAGGAGACCCATGGCGAGGTCGAGGCGGGCACCCCAGATGATGCGGGTCAGCACGTCGCGACCGAAATTATCGGTGCCCAGCCAGTGAGCGAGGCTCGGATGGCGCAGGGTCTGTCCCAGATCCTGGGCGATGGGATCGTAGGGGGCGATCAAGGGGGCGGCGACCGCCAGGAACAACCAGGCGAGCGAGATGGCGGCGCCCAGCTTCAGCGCCGCGGGCGCGGCAAGCCCGTGGGCGGCGAGGCGGAAGGGCAGGGTCGCAACGCGGTGGGTGGGCGTCAGGCTCATAGCTTGACCCGCGGATCGAGCGCGACCGTGACGATATCGACCAGGAAGTTGGTCAGGATGACCGCCAGCGCGAAGGCCAGCGTCACCACCTGGACCACGAGGTAATCGCGGGCGAAGATCGAGCTCACCATGAGCGAGCCCAGTCCCGGCACCGAGAAGACCTGCTCGACCACCACCGTGCCGCCGATGAGCCAGCCGACATTGACGCCCAGCAGCGTGATGGTCGGGAGGAGCGAGTTGCGGAAGACATGGCGCCGGAAGATCTTGGCTTCGGAGAGGCCCCGGGAGCGCGCGGCCTTCACATAATCCGCCTCCATCTCTGCCAAGAGGCTCGCGCGCAGGTTCCGGATCAGAACCGGCGACAGCGCCAGGGCAATGGTCAGGGCCGGCAGGAACAGGTGATGGAGACGATCGAGCGGGTCTTCGCCATAGCCGGAGACCGGAAACAATCCGAGCTCGATGCTGAAGACGATGATGAGCACGATGCCGAGCCAGAAGGCCGGCAGGCCCAGCCCCGCCGTGGAATATACCCGCACCAGCTGGTCGGGCCATCGGCCCCGATAGACCGCCGCCAGCACGGCGAAGGCGATGGCGATCACCACCGACATGAAGATCGCATAGCCCAGCAGGAACAAGGTCGGGACGATCCGGCTCACCACCAGCTTGGGAATGCCGATCTTGAAGATGATCGATTTACCGAACTCGCCGGCAGCCAGGTTCTTGAGGAAATAGAGATATTGGAGGGTAAGGGGCTGATCGAGCCCGTACTGGGCGCGGGTCGCCTCGATCACGGCCGTGGTCGCGCGCGTGCCCAGGAGGATCCGCACGGGGTCGCCTGGGATCGCATGAACCAGCAGGAAGCTGATCAGGCTCACGCCGAGCAGCACCGGCACCAGCTGCAGGGGACGCCAGAGGATGAAGCGATATCGGCCCATGCCCGTGAAATGATCCCGGTGATCCGCGTCAGGAAGGTTCCGGCGGCAATCCTATCGGCCTTCCCTGCCGCGCTCCAGGGCAGGCGACGCAGGCCCGCCATGACAGAGGGCGGCGAACCCGTCCGGGGTCGCCGCCCTCATGCACCTTCGGCCCCGCTCAGTTGGTGATGTCGGCCGTCTCCAGCATGTAGCGCCCGAGCGGGTTCTGGACGAAGCCCGTCACGTTCGAGCGCGAGGCGTTGCGGAAGGGGCTGTAATAGAGGTCGATCCAGTGGACGTCGTCTTTCGCCTGCCGCTGGATCTCGAAGTAAATCTGCTTGCGCTTGGCCGGGTCCTGCTCGACGGCAGCCTTGTTGACCAGGTCGGTCACCACCGGATTCTTGTAGTTGGTGTAGTAGGAGCGGTTCTCCGGATCGCCCGAGACGCAGAACTGGGCCTTCTCGTCCGGGTCGAACACGTCATTGACCCACCACATCACGCCGATGTCGTAGTTGCCATTGACGAGCGCGTCCCATTGCTGGCCGCCCTCCATTTTCACCAGATTGACCGTCACCCCGACCTTGGCGAGTTGGTCCTTCACCAGCACGCCGATCTGATCGTGGGCCGTGTCGCCCGCCACCAGCGCGAAATTGAGCGTCAGCCCCTTCACACCCTGCTCGTCCAGGATCTTCTTCGCCTTGGCCGGGTCGTAGGGATAGTTCGGGTTGTCGGGGTTGTAGTCCATGCCGTCGAGCGGGAAGAAGGAATTGGCGACGGTGCCATAGCCCGACGTGACGACATCCACGATCGCCTTCTGGTCGATCGCCATGTTCAGCGCCTGGCGCACCAGCTTGTTGTCGAGCGGCTTATGGGCGTGGTTGACCAGGATGTGATCCATGCGGGTCGATTTGTCGAGCTGGACCTGGATGTTCTTGTCGGCCTGGAGGTCCTTGATCTGGTTCCAGGGCACGAAGGTCGCGGCATCGACCTCGCCGGCCTTGAGCTTCAGCATGCGGGTGTTGTCGTTGGGCACATAGATCCACTCGATGCCGTCGAGCTTGGGCAGGCCCTTCTCCCAATAGAGCGGATTGCGCGCCAGGACGATGCGGTCGCCGCGCTTCCATTCCTTGAGCACGAAGGCGCCGGAGCCGACCGGTTTCTCGCCGAAGCCTTCGCCTTCGGCCTTGACCGCATGCTCGGGCAGGACCGAGGCCGCGAACATGGCGAGCGTCGACATGAGCGGCGCGCTCGGGCCCTTGAGCCGCAGCACCACGGTGCGGTCGTCGGGCGCCTCGGCCTTGTCGATCGGCGAGAACATCGAGCGCAGCACGGATTTCTCGTCGTCGCGCGCGCGCAGCAGGCTGAAGACCACGTCGCTGGCGAGGACTGGCGTGCCGTCCGAGAATTTCGCCTCGCGCAGATGGAAGGTATAGACCGTGCCGTTGGCCGAGATCTCCCATTTTTCGGCGAGATCCGGCTCGATGTCGGTCGCGGTCGCGTTGGCGCGCACCAGCGTCGAGTAGAACTGGTTGAAGACCCAGATGTCGGGCGCCAGGATCGTATAGATCGGATCGAAGGTGGTGCTGTCCTGCTCGCGGGCGATCTTGAGCACGCCGCCGGCCGAGGCCTGGCTCGCCGTGAAGAGCAGGGCCGCGGCGACAAGCAGCGCCGATAGAAGATGTCGAGGCTTTGCGGCAATCATGGTCGAGGTTCCTCCCGGTCCTAGGCGCCGCCCGTTCGCGGGCGGCCGGTTCTTCAGCCGCCCCGATGCTGGTCGAGGAAGCTCCTGAGCGTCGCGATGTATTCGGTGGGCTCTTCGAAGAACGGCATATGCGAGCTGTTCCTGAAGATCTTGAGCGTCGGCTTCTTGAGCCGGCGGGCGATGCGCGCCGCGCTGTCGGGCGTCAGCTCGTCATGATGCCCGCACAGCACCAGGCAGGGCTGCTCGATGCGCGGCAGATCGGCGAGCCGGTCCCAATCCTTGAGATTGCCGATGCAGGTGAACTCGTTCGGCCCCCACATGGTGCCGTAGATGTCCATGTTGATGCCGTCGATCGAGCGCATCAGCGCCGGCGGCCAATGGTCGAGCCGGCAGACATGGCGGTAGTTGAGGATCTGGACCGCGCCCTGATAGGCCGGGTGGTCGGTCGTTCCCTCGGCCTCGTGGCGCGACATCATCGCGACCGTTTCGGATCCGAGCGCGCCGCGCAGCCGCTGCAGGTCCTGCATATGCTGCGGCACCTCGGCCGTGCCGTTGGCGCAGACGAAGCTCTTGGCGGCCTTCGGGTAGGTCAGCAGATATTCGAAGCCCAGCCAGGTGCCCCAGGACTGTCCCAGCAGATGGACGCGGCCAAGGCCCAGCACGTTGCGGAGGGTCTCGACCTCCTCGACATAGCGGGTGATGGTCCAGAGGCCCTTGTCCTTGGGCTTGTCGGAGCGCCCCGTGCCGAGTTGGTCATGGACCACGACGCGATAGCCGTGATCGGCCAAGAGGCTGTGGGTCTCGCGCACATAGTCGCAAGGCAGACCCGGTCCGCCATTGAGGCAGAACAGCACCTCGGGTCCGCTGCCGTAGCTGTAAACCTGTACCTCATAGCCATCGATCTTGACCCGGAAGGTCTCGTCGGGCGGACGGGCATCGGCGGGCAGAGGCGGATTGAGCGCGGCCATGTGTTCTCGGTCCCAGGGTCCGGAAGCGGGTGCGAGCGGAATCCCGCTCGCACCCATTTCAGGCTAGGGGCCGGAAGAGGGGCGCGACAACTAGCAGAACTGATAGGGTGGACCGGCGCCTTGATCGGATGGGAGTGACGCTGCGATCCCCCTCTAGAAAAGTTCTTCCTCTCTTCCTCCCGAACACGGGAGAAGAAGAAAGAAAAGGGGAGCGCCGTCTTCCTCAGAATACTCTTCCCTCACCACTCTCCCAAAGGAAGCGGTGCCCAGGGAAGGGTTCAGCCTGAATCACAATATGCCGAGCATTCTCGTGCTTGTTTGTCGAAAGCGACGATTTAAACGCAGGACCTGCGCACCCGGATGCTTTTCGGTGGCCGACATGGACACTGCACAATCAGGTCGATTCTAAGTTTGAGGATCGAATGCGCGCCCGCGTCGATACGGCCACTCATCGGCGCACACCCGCGCTCCGCCCCCTTTCATACAGCTCGAGGAATTTGGCTTTCACCTGCGCGAAGAGACCGGGCGGGATGAAGCCATAGCTGAAGACGCCTGGTCGGCCCGGCAGCGGCGCCAAGCCGCCGTTCGGCCACTCATCGACATTGTGTTCCGAAACAATGATCCAACTCGGCACGTCGTCCAGCCCCAGCGCCTCACGGACCTTCGCTGGGATCTCCACGCCGACCGTGCCCTTGTCCGGCCGCGCCTGCGTGATCGCGAGAATGACGACGAAGCGCGGCAACGCGATGGAGTCCATGGCGGCGACTAAACAGGCCGGGCGTTCCTTTCCCTGGTCGCGGCCAATGGCGGCCTCCCGAGTCCAGAGATAGCCGTAGCGAATGACCAAGCCGGGTCTGGGCTCTGGAAGAGGCACGGGGATCCCTCACTTCAGGAGGTCGTCAAGCCCCGCCTGCTCCGGATCCATCTCCGCGCGTCGCACGGCATCCGCTACGACCGGGGCTGCATCCGCCGTCCGATGCGTCCGCTTTGCCGCAGCCATCAGCCAGTCATAGTGATTGGCCGACATCAGCACCAACTCGCGCCGGCCATGCCGGGTGATCTCCACCGGCTCCCGCTGAGCCTGATGTTGGAACTCCCCGAATTTGCGCTGAAACTCCAGTGCGGTTGTTTGAGCCATGGCTTCCTCGATAGCGTAAAAACTGATAATTCATATTATACGTATAATACATTAGAAATCAAGAGGGCGCGGCGCTGAAAGCCGGCGACGATTTAGATGTAGGGAAAACCATGCTGCTCAGGGACGGAATCAAACCACTGACACGGGTGCCGGCGACGAGAGAGGGAGAGGAAAAGAAGAGCGCCCTACAACCCCGCGCCCAGCAGCCGGTAATGCGCGGCGCGGGCGATGGCCTGGGCGCGGTTCTGGGCGCCGAGCTTGTGCTGGGCGTTGTTGAGGTGGAGGCAGACCGTGGCGGGCGCGCGGTCCAGGATCTCGGCGATGTCCTCGGCGGTCTTGCCGCGCGCCGCCCAGCGCAGGCATTCGATCTCGCGCGCGCTTAAAGAGACGGCATGGCAGCGGCGCGTCTCCTCGTCGAAGCTTCGCAGCGCCGCTTCATGCATGAAATGGGCGAGGAAGGTGAGCGTCGCCAGCTCGCGCCGCGCCACGCGCTCGAAGCCCCGCTCGGCGCCCATGCGCGTGGCGGTCACGGTGGCGAGACTGCCGTCGCGCGAATGGATCGGCACGGTGGCGCCGCAGCTGAGATGGGTATCCTTGAGATAGGCCACCACCGGCTGATGCTCGCGCGTCAGCGGGCGCGCGAGAATATGGTCATCGACGCCCTGGAACGACCAGACGAAGGGCAGATTGCAGTCGATGCACATCTGCTGCACCGGGTCGATGCGGTAATATTCATGGTCGCACCAGAGCCCGGCGAAGTCGGCCGGCACGTTGCGCGCATTGAGCAGGTTCGGCCGGATCATCTTCCCATCATGCGCGACCGGCACGGGCGCGTAGTCATAGATGACGGAGGAGAATCCGATCGGGACGACGGCCTCGAGCAGCAGATCGAGGCAGCGCTCGAGACTGTCGGCGCTCTCGATCTTGTCGGCGAAGCTGTCGATCACGTCGTTCAGCAGACGAAGCTCCCTTGCGCCGGCGCCTCTTGTCGTAAGGTTTCGGGCGCCGTTCCCGTCAACAATAGGGCGCGGCGCCTTCAGCGGTCAAACCCGTCAAGGGCTCAGCCGCGATGGTGCCCGAGGAAGGCCGAAACCCGCGCCAGATAAGCATCCGCTTCCTCATACATCGGCATGTGGGAGCTGTTGGGAAACACCGTCAGCTCGGCGTTCGGCAGCGCATGCTTCATCCGCATCGCACAGGCCGGCCCCAGCTCGTCGAAATGGCCGGTGAGGATGAGGCAAGGTTGCGTGATCCGGTGCATGTCCGGAATGCGGTTCCAGTCCTTGAGGTTGCCGATATAGAGGAACTCGTTCGGACCCTGCATGGTCGCATAGGGTCCCATGTTCCAATCGCTCAGCGACTGGGCCACGGGCTCCGGCCATTGCTGCAAACGACAGACATGCCGGTAATTGAGGACGGTGACGGCCGCCTGATATTCGGGATGGTCGATCGTCCCGTCGGCTTCGTGATGCTGCATCATGGCCACGGTCTCGGCGCCCAGTGCCGCCCGCAACCGGTTCAGCTCGCCGACGAGATGGGGCATGTCTCCGCAGGTGTTCGAGAGAATGAGGGTCTTGATCGCGCCCGGATGGGTCAGCGCATAGTCGATGCCGAGCCATCCGCCCCAGCTATGGCCGAGCAGATGCACCGGCCCCAGCCCCAGCGCCTTGCGAACCGTCTCCACTTCGGCGACATAGCGCGCCATGGTCCAGAGCTTGGGATCGGTGGGACGGTCCGAGGCGCCGCAGCCGAGCTGGTCATAGGTGACGATGCGGTAACCTTCCTCGAGCAGCCGCAGCAGAGATTCGCGCAGATAAAGGGAGGGCAGCCCAGGGCCGCCGTTCAACAGGAACAGGACCTCGCTCCCGCTGCCGAAACTGTAAGTCACAACCTCGTGTCCATCGACGCGAACCCGGGTCGATGCATCCGGCTGGCGGCTCGGCATGGTGGTTTCCCCTTCTGCGAAGGTTATTTACAACGACCGGCATGTTACTGGAATAACTTGATGAATTGCTTCTTCTTCAGGCGGCAGATGAAGCCTGGACTCAAGCGGCGAAATCGTCAAGGGAGGACACACGGATGGTGACGCTACGACCATCGCATTATTGCCGCTGCGCGGGGGCACACCAGATCTGCCTGTGGGGGCCACATCTAATCGAGGTCACCAAAATGTTCTCAAAATTGTTTGCGGCAGCGGGATTGAGCTTCGGACTGGCGATAGCGGCCCTGAGCGTCGCTCCCTCTGCGTGGGCGGCTGGAGCTGGAAATGATATGCATGGCGTGGACTTGCTGAATCCGGGCGCCCAGTTCTCACCGCAGATCCCCATGGGCCTCTCGCCGTCGGGATCGATGACGGCTCCGGCGTCGAGCCGCGGTGGCGCGTTGTCGACATTCCGTGAGCCGTTGCTTCGGCAGAATCCCGAGACGCCGAACCTTCATCCGACGTCGAGGACCCCGAATTTCTTCAATGACTGCACGGGCGCCCCGACGTTGCCGAGTCAGCAGATCGGATCCGACGAGACCTTCTGCGGCTTGGGCGGGCGGTAAGGCCGGCCTGAGAAGGCTGTTTCCCATCGGTGAGTCACAGGAAAACCTGCCAACGGCGGTTTCCTGTGCTCCCGACCCGGAATCACATCGTTGCAGAAACCCTATTCGCGGCCGACGCGACGAATTGCGATCAGCTCACTCGGCGGCCGCGTAGTTTCCCAAGAAGGTCGGGATCTGTTGCGCCGGCATCGGGCGCCCGATGAAGTAGCCCTGTGCGACATTGCAGTCGAGCGCAGCCAGCCGTTCAAGAATCATCGATGTCTCGACGCCCTCGGCGACCGTCCGCAGGCCCAGATTGCGGGCCATGTCGATGATCGTCTTGACGATGATCTCGCTGTCGCGGGAGGTCATCATCGTGGAGACAAAGGACAGGTCGACCTTCAGCTCGGAGAACGGCAATCGCCGCAACTGTGCGAGCGATGAATAGCCCGTGCCGAAATCGTCGATCGAAAGCCGGTAGCCCTTCAAGCGGAGCCGGGTGAGCACGTCCATCAGCATGACCGGATCCTGCATCGCCGCCGTTTCGGTGATCTCGAAGACGATGCGGGCCGGATCGAGCGAATGCTGCCGGCATAATCGCAGGACCTGATCGGGGAAGGTGATGTCCCGGATGCTGCGGGCCGAGAGGTTGATCGATATATCGAGGGTGGCGACGCGTTCGTTCCATCGGGCCGCTTGCGCGATGGCCTTGGCCAGGACGAGATCCGTCACCTTGCCGATCAGCGCGCTTTTCTCCGCCATCGGAATGAAGGCGGAGGGGGGAATGAGGCCGCGCTGGGGATGCTGCCACCGGGCGAGCGCCTCGGCGCCGACGATGCGGCGTGACCGCAGATCCAGATAAGGCTGGTAGTAGAGATCGAGCTCGTCGCGCTCGACGGCCTCATCGAGCATCTTCTCGCTGATCTCGCCATGACCGGCCGCGACCTTCTGCAAGAGCAGGCGAAGGGCTTCGGCGCGGAACGGCTTTTGGATGCATCCCGCCATCGTCAGGCCGCGCGCCTGGCCGAGTTGCATGGCGGTTTCCAACAGGCGGCCGTCCATTCCGCTCAGGATCAGGATGGGGATGCCGGTCAGGAGGGCTGCCAGTTCTCGCAGGACTTCGATGCCGTCCACATTCGGCATGACCAGGTCGAGAACGACGGCGGCAGGAGGCTGTTTCCTGATCTCCGCCTCGAACATTCCGGGATCTCCGGTATCGAAGGTTTCCCAGCCAGAGGATTGGGCGACCTCGGCGACGAGTTGCCGGATCATAGGTTCGTCATCCAGCACAACCACTTTATGTTTTGCCACGATGAACTCCCTCAACTGCAGCGCGACCTCTTCCAAACGCGCTTCTCGTCATTTCACTCCGGGTTGAACGCACGACCGAGGAGATAATGTAGCAAACCTGTCTCAATCGTCAGTTAACGATGATGCTGCATCGGCGAATGATAACAGATTGATTTTGCTATGAATCGCTTTCGAGAGGGTTACCGAAGGCAGTCTTTCTCCATTTGATAGAGAGGTATACGGCCGAAAATAAGAAACGGATCAGCGCATCTGTCCCGAACCGGACCGGCTTGGCGGCACCCGGGAGGGGCGCCTCGCGGCTCGCCGGCAACCGTTGCGGCATCAATCCCACCGTCGTCCGACCGCACTGTCCAACGGTTAAGCGGACTTGGGGGTCGCGCAAACCAACAAGCAGCGTCAGGGGGAGATTTTGGACGCGGCGGCTCGCAGCCCTTCTGCCTGGACGATGTCGAGACCTACAGGCAATAACTGCTGGATTGAGCGTGGCTCGACGTCACGGAAGAACGCGTTCACCGGCCGGACCGATATCGGCCGCCGCTTTCAGGCCTGTCGTGATCTGACGGACTGAAGAAGATGGTGCCCCCAGACGGACTTGAACCGCCGACCCCCTGATTACAAATCAGGTGCTCTACCAACTGAGCTATAGGGGCATCCGAGACCGGCCGACGCCGGAAAACCGCGCTTCGGATGAACCAGAACGGGCGCGCTGTCAACCGCTTCGCGGGTCGGCGGCAGGGACGGGGGTGGTTGTTCCGCCCTGGGCCGCGCGATATGGTTTGCCGGCCGGCGCCTGAGGCGGCTTCGCCGCTGGCGCGCCAGGACTTTCATCGATCGAGGACGAGGTCACCCCATGCCCAACCGTTTCCGGGTCGCTGTCGTGCAGAACTGCGCCGAGCGCGAGATGGCGCCTTCGATCGCGGCCATCGAGCCGCTGATCCGCGCGGCCGCCAAGGACGGCGCCGACCTGATCCAGTTGCCCGAGATGGCGACGATGATCGAGCCCGACAACGTGGCCGTGCTGCGCAAGACCGTGACCGAGGCCGAGGATCCGGGTCTTGCCGCCTTTCGCCGGCTCGCCCGCGAGCTCGGGCGCTGGATCCATGTCGGATCGCTGCTGATCAAGGAAAAGGGCGCCTCGCGGGTCGCCAACCGCGCCTTCGTGATCGACCCGGAAGGCCGCATCACGGCACGCTACGACAAGATTCATCTGTTCGACGTGGCGATCAAGGACGGCCATGCCTACAAGGAATCGGCGACGGTGGCGCCGGGCGACAAGGCCGTGCTGGCGGCGCTGCCCTGGGGCCAGATGGGGCTCTCGATCTGCTACGACCTGCGCTTCGCGGCGCTGTTCCGCGCGCTGGCGCAGGGCGGGGCCGCCTATCTCGGCATCCCGGCCGCCTTCACCTACACGACTGGCCTCGCCCATTGGCATGTGCTGGCGCGCGCCCGGGCGATCGAGACCGGCAGCTACGTCTTCGCGGCGACCCAGAGCGGGACCCATGCCGAGGGCCGGCGGACCTTCGGCCACTCCCTGATCGTCAGCCCCTGGGGCGAGGTCCTCGCCGACGCCGGCGACAAGGTCGGCTACGCCATGGCCGAGATCGATCCGGCCAAGGTCGAAGAGGCTCGCCAGATGATCCCGGCCCTGCGGCACGACCGTCCGTTCCAGGCGCCCGAGCGCCTGGTGCCGCTCGCCGCGGCGGGAGAATAGGGCGGCCGGCTCCGGCCTTCCGACCCCCATCATGACGGCAGAGAGCAGCACGATCCCGTCGCCGCCGAGCGACGAGACCTCGGACGCGACGGCGGATCTGGCTCATAAGGTCGAGGCCATCAGCCGCGTCCCCATCTTCTCGCGCCTCGAACCCGACGACCGCACCATGCTGGCGGACTTCGTCGAGGAACAGGACGCCGCCGAAGGCGACATGCTGTTCCGGACCGGCGAGACCGGCGAGCGCATGTATATCGTCTGCGAAGGCGCGGTCGAGCTCGCCACCACCGACAAGCTCGGGCAGAAGATCGTGCTTCACGATGCCGGTCCCGGCGAGTTGTTCGGCGAGCTCTCGCTCCTCGACCAGGGCCCGCGCACGGCCAATGCCGTCGCCACCGCGGCCACTCATCTGCTGGTGCTCGATCGCGGGGCGCTGCTGCGCTTCGTCAGGGCCCGGCCCGAGGCGGCGCTCGACATGATGGCGGTGATGGCCTCGCGCCTGCGCGCCACCGACCAGCGGCTGCGCCAGGCCGCGGTGCGCAACGCCAACGACGTGATGGCCTCGCACGCGACCCTGATCCAGCGGGCGACCGATGTGATCGCCGAGTTCAGCGGCAGCTTCGCCTTCCTGGTGCTGCATGGTGTCCTGTTCGCGGCCTGGATCGGCTGGAACGTGATCCCGGGTCTGGAGGCGTTCGACCCGTTCCCCTTCGGCCTGCTGACGATGTGCGTGTCGCTGGAGGCGATCTTCCTCAGCGTGATCGTGCTGTTGAGCCAGAGCCGGCAGGCCTCCAAGGACCGGATCCGCACCGACATCGAGTATGACGTCAACCTCAAGGCCGAGCTCGAGGTCTCGCATCTGCATGACAAGATCGACAATCTGCAGGTGGAGCTGCTGAAGCAGCTCAATCGGATCGAACACGATCGGGACCGGTGACAGGCGGATCCCGCTCCGGGAGGAGAAGGCCGGATGAAAGAGATCAAGACTGGCGACCGCATCGTGCGCAACCTGTCGTCGGATCCCTACCGGTCCTTCGATGCGCCGGGTCTCGTCTATGAGGGCATGACCTATCTGCCGCTCGACGAGACACGGGTTCCCGGCACCGGCTTCCACGTCATCCGCATGGAGCCCGGAACCGTCTCGGCGGCGCATGAGCATACCGCCGACGAGATGTTCTATGTGCTGGAGGGGGAGTTGATCGAAAGCGACGGCGCCCGTTATCGCCGCGGCGACATGGTGCTGCTGCGCGCCGGCACGCAGCATGAATCGCATACGCCCGGGGGCTGCACGCTGCTGGTCTATGTGGAGACGCTGGAACGGCCGGTCGAATGAGGGGCGGGAGCCCCCGCCGTCACTCGGTGATCGGATAGGCGCGCTTGAGCTGCTGCTCGCGCAGCCACAACCCCAGCAGCACGCGCCAGCCCGCCGGCTCATGGCCGACCTCGCGATGGGCGGCCCCGATCTCGAACAGGATGCGGGTCTGGGCGAACAGGTCGCGATAGGCCGAGAACAGGGTGGTGTCGGGATCCCAGATATGGGTCGCTTCGCTGCCGCCGCCGTTGAACTCGACGATGGTGAAGCCTTCGCCCTGCATCAGTTCGCCCAGTGACCGGAACCGGACATCGAAGCGCCCGAAATGGAAGGAGGGGATCGTACGGGCCAACTGGTCGATGCGCTCCGCCAACTCCGGCGTCACCAGGCGGCCGCCATTGCGGAACATCGCCCCTTTGCAATGATTGCCGGCGAACACGAGCCGCACGGGCTCGCCCACGGCCGGGACCCAATGGATGCGGTGCTGGTGGCGCGGCAGGTAGAGATGCGCCAGGCGACCCGCACGCGGATCGCGGCGAATGAGTTGGCCCAGGGTCGATTTGCCATCGCCGATGACGGTCGGAAAATATTTCAGGGTCATCGAGAAGATGCGGCCGACCGTATCGTTGGGCCGGCGGACATAGAAGATGCCGGCCTCGCCCTCATGGTCGACGAAATGCTGGATCAGAAGGCGCTCGTTCGCCGGGAAAGCGCGCAGGTAGGCGCGAAGTTCGACACGATCATGCACCAGCCGCACGCCGGCGCCATGGCAGCCGACATCGGGTTTCGCCACGAGCGGGAATTCCAGCCCCGCGGCCTCGAGCTGCGCGGTCAGCCGGCCGAGATCGCGGTCGATCTCGCCGTCATGGCCGCGGGCGAAGCTGACATAGGGCGCCACCCATTCGCGGCCCTCCGGTGTCATGCTCGCGAACAGTTTCGTCTTCGACTCGCCGCACAGTCCGCCATGCTCGATCTGCGGATTGGCCACGGCCGGCAAGGTCAGGCTGCGGTGGCGCAAGGCCAGCAGCAGCCAATAGACGATCACCGGCGCGTAGAACAGCACGGGATGCCAGGATTCGAATGGGGAGAGGATTCGCTTGGGCGAACCGACGTGGAGGTGGCCTGTTTCTGGCACGGTTGGACGGCGCTCCGTCATGCCTGCACTTCACTTCCAGTTATCGCGGCGGCGTGAGAAAGCGGCCGTGCCATGGAGACCAGGCTGGATTGCGTTGATCGATGGCCAGACTCGGAAGCGGCGCTAGCTTAACATCAAGTCCCACCCGCAGGCGATAAGCCGGAGCGGCCCTCCGGTTCGGGCAGGGAGAACGCCAATCGGCCCCACATTGCTTGGCGATAACGAACAGGCCCGAGGTTGGTTGCGCTGCAACCGCGGTTTCCGGCCTTCTCCCGGTTACGATTGGGGGCTTTGAGACCGAAGCCGCGTCATGGTTGTATCGCCCAGGAGAACAGACACGGAAAACGGGGTCGGTCCGGAATGTCCGGATCGATTTTGCGAACCGATGTCAAAAGGGGAGTTGTCCATGGATCGCATCACGGTGCCGGCCGCCGAGGGCCGTGCCATTCCTGTGGCACGGGGCCAACGGGTTCGCGTCATCACGCCGGCCGGGCATCAGGCGGCCGATTTCTTCGCGTACAACGCGGACGATCTCAATGAGTGGCTGTCGCCGATGCACAGCTGGGTCACGACGCGCTCGATCAAGCCGCGGCCCGGCGATCAATTCCTCAGCCGCTTCCGACGCCCCATGCTGACGCTGATCGAGGACAAGGCCGGCGGCTGTCATGACATGCTGATCGCGGCCTGCGATCAGGCCCGCTACACGCAGTTCGGCCATGCGGCACCCCACCGCAGCTGCGCCGCCAATCTCGCCGAGGCGATGGCCGCGCTCGGGCACAAGGTCGCCGTCACGCCGCAGCCGGTCAATTTCTTCACCAACACCCATGTCGAGGCGGACGGCAAGCTGATCTCGCCGCCCAACCCCGTGACGCCCGGCAGCCATGTCGAGCTCGAAGCCTTGATGAATCTGATCGTCGTGGTGTCGTCCTGCCCCTTCGACCTGAAGGTCCCCGGCTGGGCCATCAATGCCGGCGGCGGCGTGACGGAGTTGCTGGTCGAGGTGAGGTAGGGAAGGCGACGCTCGGCGCCACCTGTTTCTTTCCTCTCCCCCACGAAGTGGGGGAGAGGGCAGGGTGAGGGGGTCTCTCAGGAAAGAGCGCCGCGAGCTTCGGCACCCACCTCACCCTGCCCTCTCCTCCCGCAGGCGGGAGGAGAGGAAAGAGAAGGGAGCGAGTGTCTTCGCTAGTTCCGATAGGTCACGCCCGGCAGCACGCAGAGCATCTCGAACAGCAGGTTGGCGCCGGTGAGGGCGGTGTTGCCGGTCGGGTCATAGGGCGGCGCCACCTCGACCAGGTCGCAGCCGACGATGTCGAGACCGCGGCAGCCGCGGATCACTTCCATCCCTTGCGTGATGGTGAGGCCGCCGATCTCGGGCGTGCCGGTCCCGCCGGCGAAGGCGGGATCGAGGCCGTCGATATCGAAGGTCAGATAGACCGGCCCGCCCGCCACCTGCTTGCGCACCTCTTCCATCAGCGGCGTGAGCGATTTGTACCAGCACTCCTCGGCCTGCACGACGCGGAAGCCTTGCGCGCGCGGCCAGTCGAAATCCTCGGCCGCATAGCCGGTGCCGCGCAGGCCGATCTGGACGACGCGCTTGCCGTCGACCAGCCCTTCCTCGACCGCGCGCCGGAAGGGCGTGCCGTGCGCGATCGGTTCGCCGAACATGTTGTCGTTGATGTCGGCATGGGCATCGACATGGACCATGCCCACAGGCCCGTGCTTCTTCTTGAGGGCGCGCAGAATCGGCAGCGCGATGGTGTGATCGCCGCCCAAGGTCATCGGGATGCAGTCATGGCCCAGGATCTCGTCATAGGCCGCCTCGATGATCCCCATGCTCTTCTGCAGATTGAAGGTGTTGATGGCGACGTCGCCGATATCGGCCACCGACAGGCTGTCGAAGGGCGCGGCGCGGGTCGCCATGTTGTAGGGACGGATCAAACAACTCTCGGCCCGGATCTGACGCGGGCCGAAGCGCGCGCCCGAACGGTTCGAGGTGCCGGTGTCGAGCGGCACGCCGACGAAGCAGGCATCGAGGCCCTTGGCCGAAGGCAGGCTCGGCAGGCGCATCATGGTGGCGGGGCCGCCGAAGCGAGGCATCTGGTTGCCGCCGAGCGGCTGGTAATGGGTCTTGGTCATGGCTCGAATCTGTCCGGGGGTTGGAAAGCAGCCAGAAACCGCAGGCCCACCCCTCTCTATCCAAGGGGGCGATTGCTCTCCGGCGCGCTGTCTGCTATCGAGCCCGAACCGGTCCATGCGGTCAACCCCGCGCATTTGGAGTTCCCGACCCGCCATGCGTTTCTCCTCATTCGTCGAGCGCATCGGGGGCGAGGGCGCTGCCGCGTGGGAGATCCATTTCCGCGCCTCTCAACTCAAGCGGCAGGGCAAGGACGTCATCCTGCTCAGCGTCGGCGATCCCGATTTCGACACGCCCCCGGCCATCGTCGACGCGGCGATCGAGGGCTTGCGCCAGGGCCGTACCCATTATGGCGAGGTGGTCGGCGATCATCGCCTGCGCGCGGCGATCGCCCAGGCACATCAGGCGCAGAGCGGTCAGCCGACCGATCCGCAGCAGGTGGTGGTGGTGGCCGGCGCGCAATGCGCGCTTTATGCCGCCGCGGTCTGTGTGCTCGATCAGGGCGACGAGGTCATCGTGCCCGAGCCCGCCTATGTCACCTATGAGGCGGTCGTCGGCGCCAGCGGGGCGCGGATGGTGTTCGTGCCGCTGCGGCCCGAGCGCGGCTTCCAGATCGAGCCCGAGACGATCGAGCGCGCCGTCACCGCGAAGACGCGGGCGGTCCTGATCAACTCGCCGCACAACCCGACAGGGGCGGTCATTACCCGCGCCAATTGGGAACGCATCGCCGAGATCTGCGTGCGCCACGATCTCTGGCTGTTGTCGGACGAGGTCTATGCTGGCCTCACCTTCGAAGGCGAGCATGTGAGCCCGGCGGGCCTGCCCGGCATGGCCGAGCGCACCATCACGATCAACAGCCTCTCCAAATCGCATGCCATGACCGGCTGGCGGCTGGGCTGGAGCATCACGCCGGTGGATCTGGCGGGGCATATCGGCAATCTCGCGCTCTGCATGCTCTATGGCTCGCCGCCCTTCATCCAGGACGCGGCCCGCCAGGCTTTCGCGATGGAACCGCCCGAAGTCGCGGCGATGAAGCAGGGCTATCGGCGCCGGCGCGATCTCGTCTGCGGCCGGCTCGGCAATGTGAAGGGCCTGCGCTGCCATCGGCCGGAAGGCGGCATGTTCGCCATGGTCGATGTGCGCGCGACCGGACTCTCGGCCCAGGATTTCGCGAGCGGGCTGCTCGATGCCGAAGGCGTATCGGTGCTGCCGGGCGATGCCTTCGGTCCCAGCGCCGCGGGACATGTGCGGATCTCGCTGGGCAATGCCGACGAGGAGCTGGCCCGCGCCTGCGGCCGGATCGAGCGCTACGCCGCCAAGCTGGCGCCGTAGCGGGAGCGGGGGCGATGCATATCCTGGCGGTCTTCGCCCATCCGGTTCGGGAGTCCTTCACCGGCGCCCTGCTCGACGCGTTCCTCCAGGGTGCGGCCGAGGCCGCGCACAGCGCCGAGATCGCCGATCTCTATCGCGAGGGATTCGAGCCGCGCTTTCAGCCCGAGGATTTTGCGCAGTTCAAGGCGGGCGCCGTGCCCGAGGCGATCCGGGAGGAGCAGGCGCGGGTCGATCGGGCGGAAGGGCTCGCCTTCGTCTTTCCGGTCTGGTGGTGGTCTTTCCCGGCCATTCTCAAAGGCTGGATCGACCGCGTGATGTCGCAGGGCTGGGCCTATGATTTCTCGCCGGCGCGGTCGCGCGGGCAATTGGCCGACCGCCCGGTGCTGCTCTTGGGTTCGGCCGGCTCGCGCGAAGGCACCTATCGCAAATATCGCTATGACGACGCGATGGCGATCCAGATCGACGTCGGAATCCTGGGCTATTGCGGGCTGCGCAATGTCTCGACCCGCATTCTGCACGACGTCAATGACGATGCAGTGCTGCTGGCGGCGCATCTCGCGGAAGCGCGGCGCTGTGGCCGGGAGTTCGGGCGCTGGCCGCACCCGGCCACCGTCAAGCCGGGTGCGGTGCGCGAGGCCTAGAAATCGGACCTAGAACATCCAGGTCGCGGGATTGGGGTAGGGC
>NZ_JBOHKS010000079.1:0-4988 GCF_050729195.1 Hypericibacter sp. | reverse complement strand
GAGCGCCGCGCTCAGCGCTCTTGGCGATCACGATCATTCGCCACCGGCGTGAATTCGGACCTATCGCCCAAATGGATGCCGCGCAGCTGCGCCAAAATCGGGCTCACGCCGGCCGATATCAATTACGCCAGAGGCCTGCCACTCACACAGGATCCCACCCTGGCCCTCGCGCGCCTGATCGACGAGCGCCAGCCTCGCCACAGCCATTCCTCGAAGAGCGAAGAATAGAACATCACGGTTACCGGCTTAGAGAAAGACAGGAGCCGCCGATCCGGCGGGTCGGCGGCTCTGTCATTCAGGCCGGCACCACAGGCACCTTCTGCTTGCGCAGCGCGTTCATCACCTGCGGATCGAGCCCCAGATGCGCGTTCACCAGCTCCGGCGGCGTCAGCGCCATCCACTGGTCGAGCGAGACGTCGGCATAGTAGCTGCTCTTGAACATCTCCAGGAAGCGCACCGTCGTATCGCCGATGTTCTCGACATAGTGACCCATGGCGAAGGGCACATAGCCGACATCACCCGCCTGGAAATCGAAGGTGCGGGCCTGCCCGGCCGCAGCGAACACGCCCATCCGGGCCTTGCCTTCGATGTAGTACTGCCATTCGTCGGCGTTGGGATGCCAGTGCAGCTCGCGCATCCCGCCCGGCTCGATCTCGACCAGTGCCGCGGCGATCGTGGTCGATACGGGAAAGTTGCTGGAATCGGTGATTCGCACGGTCCCGCTCTTCGTCTTGATCGGTTCCTGGGCCAGCATCCGGTGGCTGAAGCTTTGCGGTACGGGGGTTGCACCGGGGATCTTATCCGAGGCGAGAGACCCCGGCATCGGCGCCGGGAAAATATACCGCTCGCTCGGATCGGGCGTGTGTCCGAACAAGGTGGCAGGAGCGCCGAAATTCTTGCCCAGCACCTCGGCCGGCGTGTGCTTGAACCAGTCGGTGATCAGGAAGGTGTTGTCCTCATCGAACTCGCCATCGTCGAACACCAGCAGGAATTCGCAGCCGTCCGAGCCGAGACCCTGGATCGAATGCGGAATGCCGGCGGGGAAGTACCAGAGGTCGCCGACGCCCACGTCATCGGCGAAGTTGCGCCCCTGCGCGTCGATGGCCGTGATGCGCGCGCTGCCATAAAGCATGTAGGCCCATTCCGCGGCCTTGTGCCAATGCAGCTCGCGCACCGCGCCGGCATTGAGGCGCATATTCACGCCCGCGATGTTCTTCGAGACGCCGAGCTCGCGAACGGTCACCTGACGGGTCCAGCCGCCGGACTCGAGCCGCATGTGGGCGTCCGAGAAGGAGAACCGCAGATTCGGCAGCGTGCCGTGATCGGTCGCCGGAGGCGCGTAAAGATCGGGGTTCTGCCGGGTCAACTCCGCGTTGCCAGGGCCAGGATCGGTCCCGCCCGCGCCCGGGCGCATGGGCGTCGGCATCGTCTGATTCGTGTCCGCTTTGGCCGCTGTCGCGGCCAGTGCGAGGCCACCGGCGGCCGTTGCCGCCAGCACGCCACGCCGTGAGATGCTTGTCATGATGTTTGCTCGCTTTCGATAGCCCCCGGGAATTCCCCCCGGACTCTGCGGTTGCCGTCACCAGACCATGTCCAGAAGCAGCTTGATGTTCAGCAGGATGATCGCGGCCGCCACCAGCACGGCGATCGCCGTCAACCAGCGCGGATTGACGAACGATCCCATCTTCCGGCGGTCGCTGGTGAACCGGACGAGAGGCACAACGGCGAAGGGCAGCTGCATGCTGAGGATGACCTGGCTCAGCACCAGCAGCTCGGCCGTGCCCTTCTCTCCGTGAAGCGCCGTCACGACGATGGCCGGCACGACCGCCAGAAGGCGGGTGACAAGCCGCCGGAGCCAGGGCGGAATGCGAATCTGGAGGAATCCCTCCATGACAACCTGGCCGGCCAATGTGGCTGTGACGGTCGAATTCTGCCCCGATGCCAGGAGCGCCACCGCGAAGACGGCGCTGGCTGCCGAAACGCCCAGCACCGGCGCCAGGAGGGCGTGCGCCTGCTCGATCTCGGCGACACCGCTGAAGCCGGCGACGTGGAATGTCGCGGCCGCGAGAATGAGGATGGCGGCGTTGATCAGCAACGCGAAGGTCAGCGCGATCGTGGAATCGATCGTGGCGAAGCGGATGGCTTCGCGCCGACCCTCCATGGTGCGATCGAAGTCGCGGGTCTGGACGATCGACGAATGCAGATAGAGGTTATGCGGCATGACCGTGGCGCCGAGGATGCCGATCGCGACATAGAGCATGGCCGGGTCGGTCACGATCTGAAGGGTCGGGACGAACCCCGCCATGACATCGTCGATCGCCGGCTGTGCCAGCGCCATCTCGAAGGCGAAGCAGGCAGCGATGATGATCAGGAGGCTCAGAACGAAGGCCTCGAGCCTCCGGAACCCCTTGTGCTGCAGGAGCAGGATCAGCACGACATCGGCCGTGGTCAGGCACACGCCGACCAGCAACGGGATGCCGAACAGGAGCTTCAGCGCGATGGCCGTGCCGATCACCTCGGCGAGGTCGCAAGCGATGATGGCCAGCTCGCAGAGCAGCCAGAGGACGAACGCCACGGGCGGCGAGTAGTGATCGCGGCAGGCTTGCGCGAGATCGCGGCCCATGACGATGCCGAGCTTCGAGCTCAGCGCCTGCAGGAGGATCGCCATGAGATTCGACAGGAGGATGACCGAGAGCAGGCTGTAGCCGAAGCCGGAGCCGCCGGCGAGGTCGGTCGCCCAGTTGCCGGGATCCATATAGCCGACGGCGATGAGATATCCCGGGCCCGAGAACGCCAGAAGCTTCTGCCAGAAGCGGGAACCGGCATTCACTGCAACCGTACGGTGGACTTCAGCCAGGCTCGGCTGGACCATCGCCATGAAACTGCTCCTGTGCCGCGATCCGACCGGCGGGGTCGATCGTCGTCTGCCGGCGCCGCCGCTCGAGCGACATGACTCGTTGCAATGGAAATATGTTCACTGCCCATCGCTTCCAGCTAAATTCTGCTTCAGGGAGACGGCGCGGCGGGATTAGTCGAAAAGCCGCAAGATGCTGCTGATTCCTGCGTCGGCTCGCCGCTCGGCCGAGAGCCGCGACCGATCACGGCTTCGGAGCGTCGGGCCGGAAGAACTGGCCACGAGCCAGCGCGTGGGATGGGATCTGGGAACGATGGTCGGCGGGCTGGGCGCCGGCGGTCAGGCTCGCGCGGCCGGCGGCGCCCATTCTTCGGCGCTGGCGCCGGCCAGTGCCCGGACGCGCGCCTCGTCCTTGGCGAACTCGGCGGCGGCGCCGGCGAACACCACGCGCCCGTCATCCAGCACATAGGCGCGGTCGGCAATCTCGACCGCCGCCCGCACATTCTGCTCGACCAGCAGGACGGAGATTCCCTCCTGACGCATCGAGGTCACGACGCGGAACACCTCCTGCACGATCAAGGGCGCCAGGCCCTGCGACGGCTCGTCGAGCACCAATAGCTTCGGGTTCAGGAGCAGGGCGCGGGCGATCGCCAGCATTTCCTGCTCGCCGCCCGAAAGCTGACGGCCCTTGTTGGTCTTGCGCTGGGCGAGGCGCGGAAACAGCTGATAGACGCGCGCGAGATTCCAGGGGCCCGCGCGCTCGATCGGGACCCGCAGATTCTCGTCGACGGTCAGATTGGGAAATATCCGCCGCCCCTCGGGCACATAGCCGAGACCGAGCCTGGCGATGCGGAAGGGCGGCCAATGGGTCGTCGTCTGGCCGAAGACCCGCACCGTCCCTTTGCGCGCCGGCGTGAGCCCGACCAGGCTGCGGAGCGTCGTCGTCTTGCCGGCGCCGTTGCGGCCCAGGAGGGTGACGATCTCGCCTTCATGCACCTCGAAGCCCACGCCCTGCAGGATGTGGCTCTTGCCGTAATAGGTGTGAAGGCCCTCGACCTCGAGCGCGTTCATGCCACCTTCCCCAGATAGGCGGCCTGCACCGCCTCGTTGCCGGCGATGTCGCGGGGCGTGCCCTCGGCCAGCATCTTGCCCTCGGCGAGCACCATGATGCGGTCGGCCAGATGAAACACGACGCGCATATCATGCTCGATCAGCACGATCGACAGCTTCTCGTCCTTGTGCAGCTTGCGGATGAGCTGGGTGATATCGTAGGTCTCCTGCTCGCCCATGCCGGCCGTCGGCTCGTCGAGAAGGAGAAGGCGTGGCTTGAGCGCCAGCGCCATCGTGATCTCGGTGGCCCGCTGATCGCCATGCGACAGCTCACCGACCAGCCGGTCCGCCTTGTCGGCGAGGCCGCCCCTGCCGAGGAGGTCGGTAACGCGGGCCTGGATCTCGGCATTGGCTTGGCGCGAAAGCCAGACCTTGGTCCGGTATCCGGCCGCGACCTCGACCGCGATCCGCAGGTTTTCCCGTGTGCTCAGCTCGGGAAAGACCTCCGTGATCTGGAAGGTTCGCGCGATGCCGCGCCAGACGCGGCGCGCCGGCAACAGCGCCGAGATATCATCGCCGTCGAACAGGATGCGGCCCGACGACTGGGTGAGGAAACCGCTGATGAGATTGAAGAAGGTGGTCTTGCCCGCGCCGTTGGGGCCGATCACGGCCCTGAGCTCGCCCGGCTCGACGGTCATCGAGACATTGTCGACGGCGACCAGTTGGCCGAACCGCTTCGAGACGTTCTCGACCTTGAGAAGGGTCACGATGCGCTCTTCCGCTTGATGAGGCCGAGCACGCCGCGCGGGAAGAACAGCACGATCAGCACGAAGAACAGACCGACGAAGGACATCCAGTTCTCGGTGTGGCTCGAGATGTAATCCTGCAGCACCAGGAAGATGGCGGCGCCGATGAGCGGCCCCCAGAAGCTGCGCATGCCGCCCAGGACCGCCATGATGACGAAGTTTCCGGACTGGTCCCAGCGGATCGCCCGCGGGTCGATGAAATCGCTCAAGAGCGCGTAGAGACCGCCGGCGACGCTCACGAAGAAGCAGGAGATCACCCAGGAATACCAGATATGGCG
>NZ_JBOHKS010000078.1:0-23119 GCF_050729195.1 Hypericibacter sp. | reverse complement strand
ATCCAGCGTATGTCAGCCTTCGTGAAGCGGACTCAGAGAATTCTGCTGAAGTACGAAAGTACGTACTCAATCTTTGGAAGCGCTATGCGCCTTATGCTGAACGAAATTTCGTCGCCCAATTTGCATGTCAAACGCAACAAAGATATTGGGAGATGTATTTAGCATGCTGCCTTTTGGATATTGGCATGCGTATCCGAACTCATCCCGACGGTCCCGACATCGAGATCCAGGACCATCAACCAAAAATATGGATCGAAGCAACGGTACCTACTCCAGGTGAGAAGGGTCATCCCGATGCGGTCACTGATCTGCTCGAAACATCACGAGGGGTTATGCGGCGTGTGCCGGTCGAGCAGATACTTCTAAGATTTGCGTCTGCGTTCGATACTAAGCAACGACAGATCAGTACCTATCGAGGGCGTGGACTCGTAGCAGATGATGATGTCTGCATAATCGCGATCTCAGGGGGCGCGATAGGTTCGTTCAGTACGCTTAATGGAGACATGCCATTTATCGTCAAGCTACTCTTCGGAATCGGGAATCGATATATAGAGGTTGATTCTTCACAGCTAGGCATTGTTGGTTCAGGCCACGAGTTCAAAGGTGTTGCCATAAAGTCGAACGCGGAGCCCATCTCACTGGCGCCCTTCAGGAACTCTGCCTACAAATTCGTTTCTGCAGTGCTTTACACTTCGCAGGGAATTGGTAATTCACCTGCAAGGCTAGGTGATGATCTCGTCGTAATTCACAATCCGCTCGCGAACGTTCGCTTGGCGAGGGGGATCATCAGCCGGGGAAGCGAAGTGTGGCAGGAGATCATTGAGGGCAATGAGATGTTATGCTTTGGCCCTTAATCGCTTACTTTGCCTTGACGCTGGGCTTACGATAAAAAGGGCGGATCTCTGCTGGCTAGTCCCCTAAGGGCGGTCACGATTAGCGGATCACAGATTTATCGAGGGAAGGAATATCCGATGCAGGCTGTTCAGACGCTGCAACCCACGCTCGCCAGCGCGTTGTGGCCCAGTTCGACCAAGAGCGGTGCGCTGCGCGCCGCGGTGCTGATGGTGATGGGCACTGTCGCACTCTGGCTCTCGTCCAAGATTCAGGTGCCGTTGATTCCGGTGCCGATCACGATGCAGACGCTGGTGGTGCTGGTGATCGGCGTCGCCTATGGCTGGAAGCTCGGTGGTGCCACCGTGCTGCTTTATCTCGCTGAGGGCGCGGTCGGTCTGCCGGTCTTCGCCGGGACCTGGAGCGAGGGCGGCGGCGTTCAACTCCTTTATGGCCCGACCGGCGGCTATCTCGTGGGCTTCGCGGTCGCGGCCGCGATCTGCGGTGCCTTGGCCGAGCGCGGCTGGGATCGCTCGCTCCTGAAGGCCGGTGCGGCGATGGTGATCGGCAATCTCGTGATCTATGCGCTGGGCCTGACCTGGCTCGCGATCCAGATCGGCCTGAGCGATGCGCTCAAATATGGCCTGGTGCCGTTCCTCGTCGGCGATGCGCTCAAGATCCTGCTGGGCGCCTGCCTGCTGCCGGCGACCTGGCGGCTGATCGGGCGCGGCAAGAACTGACGCTGCCCGTCGATCACGCTTTCGTGAGGTAAAGCGCCACCGGGGTCTCCCCGGTGGCGTTTTTCATGTCATCAATTCTGCCGGGACTTGGCCGGCTTTCAGCCAATCGTTCCTAATTGCAGATCCTAAAATTTTCGTCTTTTGGTTCGGCAGGCGCCGGTTTCTGCCGGTTTGCGCGCTCCGTCATGGGTTGACGCGCGTCATATTTTGCAAGTAATTCTCATTTTCATCTGCTGCGGTCATTCGACATCGCAGGACCCCGTTATGTCTACGAAGGAGCCTCAGCCCATGCGTCGTCTTGCTCTCGCCCTGGTTCTCGCTGCTGCCGCGACGCTGTCTTCGACGGCCGTTCGCGCCGACGACCTCCAGACCTACCGCATCGAGATCAAGGACGGGGTGATCACGCCGCAGCAGGTCGAAGTGCCGGCCAACAAGGATTTCAAGCTCGAGGTCGCCAACACCGGGACCGTGCCTGCCGAGTTCGAGAGCAAACAGTTGCGCCAGGAAAAAGTCGTCTCCCCCGGCGCCACCCTGTCTCTCACCATTCGCGCGCTGGCACCGGGCGAATATCAGTTCGTCGACGAGTTCCATGAGAACGACGCAGCCGGCCAGGGCGTCATCATCGCGAAGTAGATCGCGGCCGAAAGACGACAACAGCGACAATTCAGCGGGACATTGAAGGCACGGCGATGGGCGGACAGTTCGGGCAGATCATCTTCATCATCTGGCGCGAAAGTGTCGAAGCGCTGCTCGTCGTCGGCATTCTTCATGCCTGGCTCGCGCGCCAGACCGATCCGACGACGGTGACGACTGGGCGGCGTTATCTGTGGCTGGGCGTCGCCGCGGGATTCGGTCTGGCGATAACCCTCGCCGGCATTCTGCTGTTTTTCGCCGAGAATCTGCCCGAGGGCGCCCAGGATTATTTCATGACCGCGATGGTGCTGATCGCGGCCGGGCTGATCCTACAGATGATCTTCTGGCTGCGCCGTCATGCGCGCACCATGAAGAAGGATCTTGAGGCCGGGCTCGACAAGGCGGCGGCCCAGGCGCGTCATTGGAGTCTCTTCATCCTGGCGATGCTCGCGGTCGCCCGCGAGGGCAGCGAAACGGTGGTCTTCCTCTATGGCATCCTGGCCGCCGGTGTCTCAGCCCTGATGCCGACGATCATCGCCATCGTGATCGGCTTCGGCACCGCGATCTTCACTTACTGGCTGCTGCAGCTCGGTTCGAAGCATCTTTCGTGGCGGTTCTTCTTCCGCGCGACCGAGATCATGCTGCTGCTGTTGGCCTGCTCGCTGATCATGAATGGCGCCGACCATCTCTATGGGCTCGGCATCCTGCCATCCCTCGGGGGGACGGTGTGGGACAGCTCGTTCCTGCTCGACGACACCACCACCTTCGGCGGGCTGGTCGCGGCCCTGACCGGCTATCGCTCGCGGCCTGATGTCCTCAGCCTGGTGGTCTTCGTCGGCTATTGGGTGCTGGTGCTGTGGGCGCTGTCGCGGGCCCGTGCCGCGGCCGCCCCCAAGCCGAAGACGGCCTGAGGCAACCGACCCCATGCGGGCCGGTCCTCAGCCTTGCGGGATCAGGAAAAGGCCTTGAAGGCGATGAGCGTGAAGGTATCGCGCACGCCCGGCAGGCGCTGAATCTGTTCGGTCACGAAATGGCCGATATCCGCGCCGTCCGCCAGGAAGCACTTGATCAGCAGATCATATTGGCCGGAGATCGAATGGACCTCCGAGACCTGGTCGATCGATTGCACGGCCGCGTCCGCGACCTCGTAAGCACGGCCGAGTTCTGATTTCACCATGACGAAAATGGTCTGCATCGATCGGATCCTGCCGGCGGGTGATAGGTCCGCCGGAGCCTAGCAGATTGTTCCCCTTCAATGCGAGTTGGGGATGTCGCGATCCGAACGGCATACCCGATCACGGCATCAGGCTCTGTGCCTTCCGGCAAGCCTCCGCGCCGAGATTGGCAGTGGGCGGCACGCTTATCAGACCGAGCGACATCTAGGGCGTTCCTTCGGTCGCAAATGGATGTGCCGGGCGCTGCATCAATACTCCCGCCGCGGGTCGACGCGGTTGCGCAGCGGCCGCCCGGCCAGAAATCGGGACAGATTGCCGAAGAACCGATCGAGGACGGCGGGCGTATAGCGCTCCGCGTCGTCGGACGAAACATGGGGAACGATCAGCAGATTGGGCGTCGACCACAGGCGCGAATCGGCCGGTAGCGGTTCGGGATCGAACACGTCGAGGATGGCGCCGCCGAGCTCGCCCCGCTCCAGCTTGTCCGCCAGCGCGTCGTAGTCGACGACGCGCGCCCGCCCCATGTTGATGAGCCCGCAACTGGGCCTCAGCAGATCGAGCTCGCGCCGGCCGATCAGGCCGCGCGTCGCCGTGGTCAACGGCGCGGTGACCAACAGGAAGTCGGCTTCCGGCAGAAGCCGGGGCAGATCCTCCGGGCCGAACATCTGATCGACGGCCCGGTGCGACCGGCGCGAGGCTCGGATGCCCAGCACGTTGAGCTTCAGCCGCTTGGCGGCCCCGGCCGCCGCCCCGCCCATCTCGCCAACGCCGACGATGAGAAGCGTCTTGCCGGCGATGCCGGTGCCGAAGCGCTGTTCCCACCGCGCGCTGCGCTGGTTCGTCGCGAAGAATGGCATGTTGTTGTTCAGCATGAGCAGCGCCATCTGGGCGAACTCGCCCGCCTTGGCGGCATGAGCCCCGCTGCTGTTGGTAAGACTGACGTTCGGCGGCAACCAGTCGAGCGGCAGGAGATGCTCGAGCCCGGCGCCGGTCAGCTGGATCCAACGCAGCCGCGGCGCGCGGCGCGGCAGGTCGTCGTTGCGCACGCGCCAGCCGATGAGGATATCCGCCTCGGCCAGCGCCGCCGCCAGGCTGTCGGAGTCGACGACGAAGTGGACATCGAGACGTTCGGACAATTCCGGGTGCCGCGCGGCGGCGGCGGCAAAACGTTCCGGATTGATCCGGAACACGTCATGCTGGGTCGGCGGTGTGTACACCAGGAGACGCAGGCGTCTCCCGTCAGCCAGGGGCGTCGCTGCCATGGTCTTCACTCTATCGCGCCGGGCCGATCACCCGGTCGAGGACCCAGTTGTCGATGACGTGGACCAGTGGCTCCAGCGCGGAGAATCGCCCCGGTGCGGTGAAGGGCGACGCCAGGCCGAGCTGTTGACGCTCCGAGATGTCGTTGTCTTCCGGAATCGACTGGTCCCAGCGGCGAACGTACTTGGCGAGCACCTCGTCGAAATCGCCCCTTTCGACCGTGCTCCTGGGAAAGCAGGAGCCGACGATGAGCTTCATATGGCTGGGACCGCGCGGGTGGATCTCGAGCCACCACATGCAGTCATAGGTGAGCGCGAACATCGTGCTGGGAAAGATCAGGGGATAGAACGTGCCTTCGGTCGCCTCGCCTGTGAGGGTCGGGATGTAGGGGAAGCCGGTGTCGCCCGCCAGCAGGGCCCTGCTTCCGATATGCCTGGTGTACAAGCCGCAATATTCGCCGTTTGCCGCGATCGGCGGATTGATGTCGCGCTTCTGCTTCTGCAGCGTCAGGCCGTGCACTGTCGGAACGTGATACGACTCCATGGCGTTCTCGACATAGACCTTCCAGTTGCAGGCGAGGTCGTATTCCTTGCGCCTGACGCAGACCATGTCGGCGAAGTTGTAACAGGCGAAGCGCTCGGGTAGATCGCCCAGATACTCCCGTAGGCCGATGCTGTCGGGATCGAAGTTGATGAACAGGAACCCGTCCCAGCTGTCGATCCGGATCGGCTGCAGCGCATAATCCGACTTGTCGAAGCCGACGGTATCCTCCATGCCCGGCGCGCCGCGAAGCCGGCCGTCCAGCCCGTAGGTCCAGCTGTGATAGGGGCAGCGCAGTGCGGCGCAATTTCCCTCCCCCGACATGATCTGGGTGCCGCGATGGCGGCAGGTATTGACGAAAGCGCGCACCTCGCCCTGCTTGTCGCGCAGCAAGACCACGGGCACGCCGACGAAATCGAAGGCGACGTAGTCGCCGGGGCTGGGAATCCGGTCGGCGCGACCGACGAAGTTCCAGACCTTGAGGAAGATCTGCTCGACCTCGCGCCGGTAGAACGCCTCCGAGATGTAGCACCATGCCGGCAGGGTTTCCGCCTCGAGCAGACTCCGTCGGACGGGCGCGTAATGCGCGGGATCGAAGATGTCGGCCGGTATCTGCGGGAGGGGCGGTGAGAGCCCCGCCTGACGAGTGGCGGCCACCGCTTCGGGACGTAGTTGCGCCTGGTTCATGCTGCGCTCACCTCACTGCTATTGCGATCGCTCGCAAATCACCGGCATGGCGATTCAGAACGGGGTATGTATACTGTATACTTACTTGCTTGCCTCGAGCCGCGCAAGCGCGCAGGAGCCGGGCACGACAGGAGGGGAAGCGGCATGCCCACTTGCGGCGAACAATTGATGAGTCTGCTGACGAGCTACGGCGTCGATACGGTGTTCGGCATCCCCGGCGTGCATACGCTGGAGCTGTATCGCGGCCTGGCGAAGAGCGGCATTCGGCACATCGGAGTCCGGCACGAGCAGGGTGCGGGCTTCATGGCCGACGGCTATGCGCGCATCTCCGGCAGGCCTGGCGTATGCGTACTGATCACCGGCCCGGGTGTGACCAACGCGGCCACCGCCATCGCCGAAGCCTATGCGGATTCTTCGCGGGTGCTGGTGATCTCCAGTGTCAACGCCATCGCCGACCTCGGGATGGGCCGCGGCCATTTGCACGAGATTCGCTCCCAAGAGGCGGTAACCGCGCCCTTGACCGGGTTCAGCGCCACCGCGCTCAGCCTGGACGAGGTCCCGGAGCTGGTAGCCCGCGCCTTTGCCCAGCTCTACAGCGGCCGGCCGCGACCGGCACACATCGCCATGCCGATCGATCTGCTCGGCCGGCCCGCCGGCTTCTCGACGGCGGCGCGACTTGTTCCGACACCACCGGCGCCTGGCGAAGAGCACGTCGCACAGGCGGCGGCGCTGATGCGCAAGGCTCGGCGGCCGGTGATGATCGTCGGTGGCGGCGCCGTCGACGCCGCGGTCGACACGACCCGGCTTGCCGAGCGGCTGGGCGCCGCCGTGATCCTGACCCGCGCCGGCAAAGGCATCGTGCCGGCGGCGCATGGCCTCAATCTCGGTGCGACGCTCACCCGGCCGGCGACGCGGGCGATCTTGAAATCGGCCGATCTGGTGGTTGCGGTCGGCACCGAGCTGGCGCCGGCCGATCATTGGGTCGAGCGGCTCGAGCTGGGCGGCAAGCTGATCCGGATCGACGTCGATCCGGCGAACCTGGTGCGTGACTATCCGCCGGCAGCGGCGCTGCTGGGCGATGCCGGCGCGGCGGCGCGAATGCTGTTGCAGGCGCTGGGGCCGAAGCCGAATGCGCCCGCCGGCTTCGACTTGGGCGACGAGCTGTCGCGCACCCGCCGCGAGAACGTCGCGATCCTGACACCCAAGCAGCGCAAGCACGCGGCGATCCTCGACGTGTTGGCCGAGGTGCTGCCCGAGGACGGCTTCGTCGCCGCCGATTCGACCCAGCTCGCCTATACCGCGAACGCCTATTTCCCGTGCAACCGGCCGCGGAGCTGGTTCTTTCCCGTGGGCTATGGAACGCTCGGCTTCGCGCTGCCAGCAGCCATCGGCGCCAAGCTCGCCGCACCCCAACGCCCCGGCGCCGTCATCGTCGGCGACGGCGGTTTCCTGTTCACCGTCCAGGAGCTGGCGACCGCGGTCGAATTGCGGCTGCCGCTCGCCATCCTGCTGTGGAACAACGACGCCTATGGCCAGATCCGCGACGATATGATCGAAACCGGCATCCCGGAGCTGGGCGTAGGGCTGCAGAATCCGGACTTTCTCACCCTTGCCCGCGCTTTCGGCTGCCATGCCGTGCGGCCTGACAGCCTGACGGCGCTGCGCAGTGCGTTGGGCGCCGCCTTCGCCGCCGACCTGCCGACCGTCATCGAGCTGCGCGAGGACGCGCCGTATCTGCCGTAGCAATCTCGACAGGCCCTGTCTCCGACGATAATCTTTCGGGTATACCGTATGCAAAGACCGATTCATGGAGGAACGACAGCGTGCGCCAGCCTCTTTCGCTCAAGATCGAAGCGCGGGAAAGCAGCTCGACTCTGGCCTATGAACGGTTGCGCCAGGCGATCATCCGAGGCGAGTTCCAGCCGGGCGAGCGGCTCACCGAAGTGACGACCGCCGGCATGCTCGGCGTCAGCCGCACGCCGGTGCGTGAGGCCTTCGCCCGTTTGACCATGGATGGGCTCATGCGTGCCGCGGAGTCCGGCGGCATGGAGGTGGTCGACCCGCAGCAGGAGCTGGCCGACATCTACCATATCCGCGAGGCGGTGGAGGGCTGCGCCGCCCGGTTGGCGGCAATGCGCGGCAGTACTGCCGAGCTCGATCAGATTCTGGCGCTCGCCTCGGCGTCGCGACGCACTGATCGTGTCGATGTGAAGACGCGCGCCAGGCTGAACGACGAATTCCACATGGCCGTCGCCAAGGCTGGACACGCGCCGCGAGTCGAACGGCTGGTCAGCGATTACCACGAGCTCTTTGCGACCCCCCGCGTACTGCGCCGCTACACCGTCGAGGAGACGGAGACGGCGATTAGGGATCATGAGGCCATCGCCCGCGCCATCCACGCGCGGGACAGCGATGGCGCGGAACGCGCCGTGCGCGACCACCTGCGCCGCGCTTATGCCGTGCTGCTGAAGCTGGAGCAAGGCCCGGCGCCGGCCAATGATGTCGCGGCCAAGGGCGTGCGCCCGTCGCGCTCAGGCCGGCCGAAGGCAACGACCGGAAGACGGAAATGAAACGGGCAGACGCAGGCGATCAGGGCGGCGCACTAGCAGGACTCCGGATCGTGGACACGGCGTCGATAGGCATCGGCCTGCGGTGCCCAGATATCCCAGAGTCCGGCCAACTGGCCCACGGGATCGGCATGGTAATCCACCCGCAGATCGGTGACGGGAAACGGGTCCTGGTCGACCACCAGCAGCGCCGCCGAGCCGAGCGGCCGCGTCTCGCCGCCCGCCGCGCAGCCGGCGACGAGCGCATCCAGCAAGCGCTGTTCGAAGCCGGTTCTGTCGCCGCTGCTCTGCTGGAAAGCGCGCAACATGGCCACAGGCACGGCCAGCGACGCCAGCAGATTGCCGACGGCGATGACACCCTCGCCGCGGGCTTCTCCACAGAGCGGCAGGGTGCGGACGCCATGGAAGCCTGCCACCCGGCCTTGGGCGTCGATTGCGGCAAGCTGGCGCCAGTGGGCAGCCGGTGCCGTCTCCAGCGTTCGGTCAAGCGCGGTTTGCGCATCGGCGCCTGCCTGCAGCTTCGCCAGAACCGCAGGCCCGAGGCGGGGATCGGTACGGTTCTGGGTGACGACGGCGCCGACGCCGGAGGCGGCGAAGGGGCAGCGGGCGCCGACTGCCGGGCTCGACGTCGCCAGCGCGACGCCGAAGCGCCCCGTCCGGCTGCAGCGCGCCAAGATCGAGAACGTCATTCCTGTAGCTCCGAACGGGAGGTCTTGCGATGAGCGGTCTGGCCAAGGCCGTCGATCTTGCCGCCGGCTCCACCGCGGTCATGGATCGCGCGGCTACGGTTATCGAGATCGCCAGCGAGGCGGACGCCAGGCTGCATCTGGCGGCGGTCTATCGCTTGCTCGCCCATTTCGGCATGGACGACCTGATCTATACCCATGCCTCGGCGCGCGTGCCCGGTGAAGAGACGTTCCTGATCAATCCCTTCGGCCTGCTGTTCCGCGAGATCACGCCGTCCAACCTGGTGAAGGTCGATCACGACGGGCGGCTGGTGGGCAAGAGCGACCACTCTGCCAATGCTGCCGGCTTCGTCATCCATGGCGCGGTGCTGGCGGCCCGTCCCGACGTGGCCTGCGTCATCCACACCCATACGCGCGCCGGCGTCGCGGTCTCCTGCCTCGAGGAAGGGCTGCTGCCGCTCAACCAGTTCGCCCTCGAGTTCTACGACCGGGTCGGCTACCACGACTATGAAGGTATCGCCCTCGATCTTGAGGAGCAGCGCCGGCTCAGCCGTGACCTCGGCCAGAATGTCGCCCTGCTGCTGCGCAATCACGGGCTGCTCACCGTCGGCCCTACCATTCCGGCGGCATTCTCCCTCATGTATTACCTGGAGCAGGCGGCGCGCGTGCAGATGGACGTGCTGGCTTCGGGCCGCGCCTTTCGCCTGCCGCCCGAGGATGTCTGCCGCAGCACCGTCGCGCAATTCACCAGCGCGAAGACGCCGCAGCTCGGCGGCAGCCGGCTCTGGCCGCCGCTCCTCCGCCTGCTCGATTCGCTCGATCCGGGCTGGCGTGTATGAGGCCGCAGTTGACAGAGTTTTTCTCGGTGGGGTGATCATGGCTTCTGGACGCATGCGTTGCACTGCGCTATGTATACAGTATGCAGCATGCTTCCACCACGGCCCGCGCGCTGAAGAACGCCCTCGTCGACGAAATTCCGCAGATGCTGGCAATGCTCGAGGAGTTGGTCGCCGTCGACAGCGGGTCCTATGACGCCGACGGCGTCGATCAGGTCGGACGCCGGTTGGCCGAGGCTTGGGCTGCGTTAGGGTTCGTCGAAGAAGCGCATCCCTTGCCGGCGCGCGGCGCCCGACGCTGCCTGAGCCGCCGGATGACGGGTCGTGGCCGGCTGCTCATCCTCGGCCATCTCGATACGGTCTGGCCGGTCGGCACGGTAGCGGGCTGGGGCTTCTCCCGCGACGAGCGCTTCGCCGCTGGCCCCGGCGTGGGCGACATGAAGGGCGGGCTGGTCATGGCGTTCTTTGCCGTGCGCCGCCTGCTCGCCGCCGGCTTCGACGGGCTGGCCGAGATCCGGCATCTGCTGGTGCCGGACGAGGAGCTCGGCTCGCCCGGCTCACGAGCCTGGATCGAGGAGGAGGCGCAAGCCGCCGACTGGGTGCTGGTGCTCGAGCCGGCACGCCCGGGTGGCGGCGTGGTGGTGCGGCGCGGCGCCGTCGGCGCGCTGGTGGTCGAGGCCCGTGGCCGCAGCGCCCATGCCGCGGTCAATCCGCAGGACGGCGCCAGCGCGCTCAAGGCGCTCGCCCGCGCCGTCGAGCCGCTCGAGGCGCTGAGCCGGCCAGCGGACGGCATCGTCGTCAATGTCGGACGGCTGACCGGCGGCGCGGCGCGCCAGGTGGTGCCGGATGTCGCCGAGATGCATGTCGATTTGCGCGCCGCGAGCGATGCGGAAAGCCGAGAGTTGCTGACCCAGGTGCGCCGCATCCTGTCGCAGCCGGCGCCCGGCGTCACGTTGGAGATCCATGGCGGCATCACCCGCCCGGCGTTTCCACGCGACGCCAGCACGAAACTCTACGCCCTGCTGGAGGCTGCGGCTTCCGAGATCGGCGCGCCGCTGTCGCCGGTGGAGACGCGCGGCGGCTCCGACGGCAGCTTCGCCGCCGCCCTGGGACGTCCGACGCTGGATGGGCTCGGCCCCGTCTGCTTCGACACCTGCAGCAGGCGGGAGCGGATCGAGATCGTCAGCCTGGCCGAACGCGGCGCCCTGTTCGGCGCCCTCATTGCCGGGTTGGCGCCAGACGGCGAAGCCGCGGCCGCGACGCGGGAGCGCGCCACATGGGCCTGATGACCGGCATCGAGTACCGCAAGAGCCTGCGCGATCAACGCAAGGTCTGGATCGGCGGCGAGGCCGTCGACGACGTGGCGACCCATCCCGCCTTCCGCCCGATGGTCGACGCCATCGCCGGGATCTACGATATGCATCACGATCCCGAGTGTCGCGATCTCATGACCTTCGCGCTCCCCGATGGCGGTCGCGGCTCGCGCTTCTACAAGATTCCCGCCAGCCGCGAGGATCTGGCCGCGCGCCGGCACATGACGGCGACGGTCCTCGACCGCATCTGTCCGACCATGGACCGCTTCGGCGACGAGACGGTGACGCCGCTCTTCGTCATGGTCGACCGGCGCGCGCTGCTCGACCGCTTCGACACCCGCTACTACGCCGCTGCGTCGGGCTGGCTGGATCGCCTGCAGCGCGACAACCTGTTCATGACCAGCGGCAACACCGACCCCAAGGGCGACCGCTCGAAGCAGCCTTATGAGCAGGACGACCCCGACCACTATCTGAGGGTGGTCAAGGAAACCGATGCCGGAATCGTCATCCGCGGCGCCAAGTTCGAGACCGGCGCGCCCTATGCCCATGTCGCCTGCGTCAAGCCGACGGTCGGCGCCTGGGTCGAGGAGAACCGCGACTATGCGGTGAGCGCGATCGTGCCGCTCAACGCGCCCGGCGTGCGCCATATCTGCCGGGCGCCGCTGCAGCGCGCGTCGGAGGATCCGTTCGATCGCCCGCTCTCGGCACGCTTCGACGAGATCGACACGCTGATCGTCTTCGACGACGTCTTCCTCCCGTGGGAGAACGTGATCTTCAGCCGCCAGCCGCAGCTGGCCGCCCTGATCCGCTCCGATCTGGCCCGCTGGGCGGCACAGGGCTTTCTGATCCGCTGCCAGGCCAAGGCGGGCCTGCTGGTCGGTGCTGCGCTGCTGACCGCGGAGCAGAGCGGCACGCTCGGAATCCCGGCGATCCGCTCGAAGGTCAGCCAGCTCATGATGTTCAAGCAGGCGATCGACGCCTTCCTGATCGGCGCCGAGGCGGCCTGCGAGACGACCGAGTCGGGCTTCGTCATCCCCAACCAGGCGATGCAGAACGCCGGACGCGTCTTCTGCTCGCAGAGCTACGGCTCGATGGTGCAGCTCCTGCGCGAGATCGCCGGCGGCCAGGCCGTGATGCTTCCGGACCGGCGCTCGCTGGAAAGCCCCGAGGTGGGCCCGGACGTGGAGAAGTACTTCCGCGTCGGCCCGGTCGATGCGCGCACCCGGCTGCGCACCCTGGCCCTCGTCGCCGAGCTGTCGGCTTCAGCCTATGCCGGCCGCATGCAGGCCTATCAGCTCTTCGCGGAGTCGCCGATCTTCGCGCAGGAGGCGGCGCTGTTCGCCACCTATGACAGGAAAGCCGCGACGCGTCGCGCGGCCGACATCGCGGGCCTCGCTGGCAATGACCGCTGAAGCGGGGTTCGTTGCCGGTAACGGCGCCCCGCCTATTGACCGATCCGCCCCAGCTTGCGAAGATTGCATACTGCATACAACGACAATAAATCGCTTCTGGGAGGAACTCCCGGCACACCCGTCAAGGAGGCGCAGCCGGTGCGATACGTGACGCGCTCAGCTCATTGGTCCTACGGCTGACAAGCCCCATGGCAGATTACATCCTGCGCCGATTGCTGCTGGCGGTTGTGATCATGCTGGTCACGATCATCATCCTGTTCGCCCTGGTCTATGTCATTCCCGGAGACCCGGCGAGCATCGCCCTAGGCCCACGCGCGACATCCGAGATGAAGGCCGAGTTGCGCGCGCGTATGGGCATGGACCAGCCCTTGCCGATGCAGTTCGTGCGCTTCGTCGGCAATGCCGTCGTCGGCGATCTCGGTGTCGACGTCTGGAGCAAGCGGCCGGTCACCAGGATCGTGCTGGAGGCGCTGCCCCATACCCTGGCCCTCGCCGGCAGCGCCATCCTATGGGCGCTGCTCGTCGGCCTGCCGCTCGGCTGCCTGGCCGCGGCCCGGCCCGACGGCTGGGTCGACCGGCTGATCGGCGTGGTGTCCACGCTCTTCATCGCCATGCCGAGCTTCGTGGTGGCGATCTATGGCCTGCTGCTGTTCGCGGTGAAGCTGAAATGGCTCCCCGCCATCGGCGCCGGACCGCCCGACCAGCCGCTGATGCAGCTCGAACATCTGCTGCTGCCGTCCTTCGCCGTCGGGCTGGGCTGGGTCGGCTATCTCGCGCGGCTGGTGCGCGCCTCGATGCTGGAGGTCCTGGGCCAGGGCCACATCCGCACCTTCCGCGCCTTCGGCGTGGGCGAACCGCGCATCGCGCTGCGCTTCGCCCTGCCCATCGCCGTCGTCCCCGTGGTGTCGGTGCTGGGGGTGGGCGTCGGTAGCCTGCTCTCCGGCGCGGTGCTGGTGGAGATCATCTTCGCGCGGCCCGGCCTCGGCAAGCTCACCTTCGACGCCGTGGTGTCGCGCAATTTCCCGGTGGTCACCGGTACCGTCCTCGTCACTACCGCGCTGTACCTTACCTGTACTGTCCTCGCCGATCTGGTCGTGGCCCGGCTCGATCCGCGCGTGCGCGCGTCGCTATAGGGCCGCCATGCTGCACGACACCCTCGCCCCTGCTGCCGCCGTTCCGCCGCGCTCGACGGCGCGTTGGGCGCTGCTGCGCGCAGTCTGGGCCAAGCCGACAGGGCGGGCCGGGTTGCTGCTGGTCCTGCTCATCCTTGCCGCCGCCGCGGGTGCTCATCTGCTGGCGCCCTACGATCCGCTGGCGATCGACGGCCGCAGCCGTCTGCTCAGCCCCTCGTTCGAGCATCTGCTCGGCACCGACCAGCTCGGCCGCGACGTCGCGTCGCGCGTGCTCTATGGCAGCCGCACCGCGATGCTCATTGCCTTTGTCGGGCTCGGCGGCGCGGCGGTGCTGGGAGTGTTTCTCGGCCTCCTCGCCGGTTATGGGCCGCGCGGGCTCGATGCGGCGCTGATGCTGGTCTTCGACAGTGTCGCCTCGCTCCCCGTCTTCATCTTCGCCCTGGCGCTGGTGACCCTGCTCCAACCCAGCCTGACCACGATCCTGGTCATCGTCATCGCCTTCACCACGCCGGTCTACGCGCGGGTAGCGCGCAGCCAGACGCTGGTGCTGAAAAGCACCGAGTTCATCACAGCCACGCGCGGGCTTGGCGCCGGCCTGCCGCGCGTGCTGTTCCGCCATTTGCTGCCGAACATGCTGGGAGCCTTCGCGGTACTGATCGCCATGGACGTGCCCACGGTCATCACCATCGAATCGGGGTTGAGCTTCCTCGGCCTCGGCATCCGACCGCCGGCACCGAGCTGGGGATCGATCCTCAATGACGGCTTCTCGTTCATCCGCCAGGCACCACAGCTCGTCATCGCCGCCGGCTTGCCGATCCTGGTGGCGACGGTCGGCTTCACCTTCCTGGGCGAAGCGGTGCGCGACTATTTCGATCCGCGCACGCGGAAGCGGCGGTAGCGGCCATGGGCGCCCTTGTCGACATCGATGGCCTGTCGGTGGCCTACGAAACGCATGAAGGCCGGATAAGGGCGCTGACCGACATCAACCTGTCGATCGGCCGCGGCGAGGTCGTCGGGCTGGTCGGCGAAAGTGGCTCGGGCAAATCGACCCTGGTCAGCGCCCTGCTGGCTTTGTTGCCGGGCAACGCACATAGCAGCGGCCAGCTGCGGTTCGACGGCCGCGATCTGCTGTCGCTCCCCGCGCGCGAATTGCAGGAGCTGCGCGGCGGCGGCATCGCCGCGGTGTTCCAAGATCCCTTCACCTCCCTCAATCCCGTGGTCTCGATCGGCGACCACCTGGTCGAGTTCCAACATCACGACCGCGACCGCAGCCGCGAGGCGAAGCGCGCGCGGGCCACCGAGATGCTGGCGCGCGTTGGCATCTCCGAGCCGGAACGGCGCCTGCGCCAGTATCCGTTCGAGCTGAGCGGCGGCATGCGCCAGCGCGTGGCGATCGCCGCAGCGCTCTTGACCGGACCGCGCCTGCTCATCGCCGACGAGCCGACGACGGCGCTCGATGCCACCACCGAGGCGCAGATCGTCGATCTGCTGAAGGAGGTTCGCGGCGAGGTCGACGGCGCCATCGTCTTCGTCACCCATCATCTGCGGCTGGTGGCGCAGCTTTGCGACCGCGTCGCGGTCATGTATGCCGGCAGGGTGGTGGAACTCGGGGCCACGGCGGAGCTCTTCGCCGCGCCGCTCCATCCCTATACGCGCGCGTTGCTCGACTGCGATCCCGCCTACATCGCTGGCACCAGGCGGCGCTTGCCGACCATAGCCGGCTCGGTGCCCAGCCTGCTCGACCTGCCGTCGGGCTGCAGCTTCGCGCCGCGCTGCAGTCGGGCCGTAGCCGCCTGTCACGAGCGCCGTCCGCCCGCGGCTCCCCGCCGCGATGGCGGCTGGGCGCTGTGCTCCCGGCCGCTGCAATGAGCATCGTGCTCAACGCCCTCGACCTTCATGTGCGCCTCGGCGGCCGCCGGTCGCTGGGCGTGCTGCCGCGCCGGCAGTCTGGAGTCAGCGTCATCGCCGGCGTGACGCTATCGCTGGAAAGTGGCCAGACGCTTGGCCTGGTCGGCGAAAGCGGCAGCGGCAAGACCACGCTCGGCCGGGCTTTTGTCGGACTGGTGCCGCTAGACAGCGGCGTTATCCAGGTGGCCGGCTACACCCCGCGCGGTCCCGGCGACCGCAGCTGGCGCCAGGTGCGGCGCGAAACGGGCCTGGTGTTCCAGGATCCGGTCGCTTCGTTCGATCCCCGCATGACGGTGGCCGAGTTGCTGGTCGAACCGTTCCTCATCCATCGCCGCGGCAATACGGACCGGCAGCGTGAAGCGGCCGCGCTGCTCGATCTCGTCGGCCTGTCCCGTTCCTTCCTCGAACGCCTGCCGCACGAGCTGAGCGGGGGGCAGGCCCGTCGCGTCTCGGTCGCACGCGCTCTCGCCTTGCGGCCGCAGCTCGTCATTGCCGACGAGCCCACGGCGGGACTCGATGTCTCGGTCCAGGGCGAGATTCTCAATCTGCTGGCCGATCTGCAGGTGGAGCTGGGGCTCGCCTATCTGATCATCACCCACAACCTGGCGGTCGCCCGCCATGTCACCGACCGGATCGCCATCCTCTATCTCGGCCGTATCGTGGAAGAGGGACCGACGGACGCGGTGTTCGCGGCACCGGCCCATCCCTATACCCTGGCGCTGCTGTCCGCCGAGACCGCCCATAGCGGCCGGCATGTCGCCATTGCCGGCGAGGTGCCGAGCCCGTGGGCGCGCCCCACGGGCTGCGAGTTCCATCCACGCTGCCCCTTCGCCCGGGAGCTCTGCCGCGTCAGCGCGCCCGAGCCGCAGACCATCGCCGATGGCCACGTCGTGCGCTGCCATTTCCCGGCCGAGGCGAGGAGTGCCGCATGAACACGCGCCTCACGCTCCGGGCCGAAGGCGACATTCCCACCGGCCGCACCAGCATTCTCCCGCTCGCTGCCGGCGAACATCTGCGCATCGTGAACCATCTCGGGCAGCAGGTACTCGACACCTGGGCCTTCGCCGCCGCCAACCTCGGCGAATATCTGTCGATGGAGCAGTGTCGCGGTCGGCTCTACAAGCTGTTCTTCGAGCCCGGCGACCTGCTCCTGTCCTCGCTCGGCCGTCCGATTCTGCGCTTCGTCGCCGATACGTCGCCCGGACGTCACGATACGCTCTGCGCGGCCTGCGACAGCGCGAGCTACGAGGCACAAGGGCTCAGTGCGGCCCATCCCAATTGCACCGACAACTTCCGCCGCGCCTTCGCGCAGGCCGGCATGGCCGTTCCGCCGGTGCCATGCCCGTGGAACCTGTTCATGGAGATCCCGATCTCGCCCGACGGACGGCTGAGCGATCGGCCGTCCAGCGCGCGTCCCGGCGACTATGTCGAGCTGGCCGCGCTGATCGATCTCCTCATCGTCTGCTCGCCCTGCCCGCAGGCCGACATCCCGATCAGCGGCGTGGGACGGCCGCCGCGCGGCCTGCGCTGGATCACGCTGAGCGAAGAACCATCACCTGGGAGCTGAGACTGGCTGCAACTAACAAAAAGGGAGGAAGGCGTCATGAGCATCACTACGATTTCCCGGAGACGGGTTCTTCAAGGCGCGTCGGTTCTCGGCGCAAGTCTGGCCACCGCAATGGCGTCCGGGCGGCTCGCCTGGTCCGCCGATGGCCGCATTCTGAAGGTGCAGAACGATCGCGATATCGCGGTTCTCGATCCAGCCAATCGCGGCGGCTGGTGGGAGGAGACGGTGATGTTCGCGATCTTCAGCGGACTCTGCCAATACGCCCCCGGCACCGACTGGACCTGGAAGCTCGACGCGGCAGAGATGTTGGAGCAGGTAGACCCGCAGACCATCAAGTTCGCCCTGAAGCCGGGCATCAAGTGGAGCGGCAGCTATGGCGAGCTCACGGCCGAGGACGTCAAATTCTCCTACGAGCGCATCGCCAACCCTGACACCGGCGCGGTCTATCAGCTCGACTGGGACGCGCTGGAAAATGTGGAAGTGACCGACAGCCATAGTGGAGTGATCCACCTGAAGCGGCCGTTCCCGCCGCTCTTCAAGTCCACCTTGCCGCACGCGTCGGGCCTCATCGTCTGCAAGGCGGCGATGAAGGCGAAGGGCGGCACCATTACCACCGACCCATTCGCCACGTCTGGGCCCTATGCGATCAAGGAATGGGCGCCGCGGGAACGGCTGGTCCTGGTGCGCAACGAGGCATGGAGCGGTCCTGAGGTCTATTTCGACCAGATCCAGTTCATGCCGATCGACGACATGAAGACCGCCGAGATCGGCTATGAAGCTGGCGACCTGGACGTGACCAAGGTGAGCTTGAGCTCCATCAAGCAGATCCAGGCGGCGGGCGATAAGGCGACGACGCTCGAGGTTCGGCCGGCACTGAACTATATGTGGGTCGGCATGAACGTCGACCATCCCTCGCTGAAGGATGTCCGCGTGCGGCGTGCCATTCAGCAGGCGATCGACGTTCCCGCCGTACTCGACGCGGCCTTCTTCGGCCAAGCCAAGCCCGCCTATGGGATCATTCCACCGCCGATTCCCGGCTACCGCGAGAAGAACACCTACCCCTTTGACCCCGAGACGGCGAAGAAGCTGGTATCGGAAGCGGGCGCCGCGGGTCTGCAGCTCCGTCTCGACACGGTCAACGATACCGACCGGGTGACCATGGCGCAGGTGATCCAGGCGCAGCTCGCCGCCGTCGGCCTCACGCTCGAGGTTCATCCGATGGACGGCGCCGCCTTCGACGCGCAGTTCCAGGAATCGGAGGGCGAAGGCTGGAAGGACACCCAGCTCTTCATCGTCCAGTTCTCCACCGCACCGGACCCGAGCTGGGTGACCGAGTGGTTCACCTGCGGCCAAGTGGGCATCTACAACTGGCAGCGGACCTGCCTCGAGGAATTCGACGCGCTGAACAAGCAAGCGGTCGCCGAGACCGACGAGGCGAAACGCGCCGAAACCTATCGCAAGATGCAGGACATCCTGGAGGAATCCGGCGCCTATGTATTCCTCACTCATGGGGCGAATGCCTGGGTCAGCCGCTCCACCGTGAAGCCTGCCTGGTCGCCGGATGCCCAATGGCTTCTGGTACGCGAGACGACCGGCGCTTGAGGTCAGTCCCCTCCGCCCGCCGAACCGGCGGGCGGAGGGGCGGCCGCGGTTCCTCAGTCGCCGTCATAAGGGAAGCGGTGCGTCCATTGACGGTCGAAGATCTGTGCCTCGTTTTCGAAAGCAGTGAGGCTGCTGTCCAGCCGGAGATCGCGGCCGTCGCGGCACAGGCTCGTCTGCGCGCGGACGCGAATGTGCCAGCCGGGCCGCTCGAACTGGAACTCCCGCTCCAACAGCGCGGCAGCAGATGTCGGATCGCCGGTGTGGATGCGATAGATCTCATGCCCGTGCCCATCCATGACCAGCTCGCCAAGCCCGATGCGTCGCCGACGGAAGTCGACGACATAGTCGCTGGTGGCTGTGGCGAGGTCATGGCGCACCTCCCGCCGATGTGCCTCCGGCTTCAGCATCTCGTGCGGCAACGGCATCGCGGCAACGGCCGGACCGAAGACCGGCGCCAGCGCGTCCTCCTCGCCCAGGAGCGGCAGCGTCAGGCTGCTGCCGGCGGGATAGACAACGAGTCCCGCATCGACAGGCTCCGGCCAGGCCATTGGCCAATAGGTGTCGGACAGCGCGAGACGAATCCGCGACCCCGGCCGGAACGCATAGGCCACGGCTTTGAGCGGCAAGCTGACGCGGAACCGTTCGCCCGGCGCCACCGCGGCGGGACGGCGCAACCGGAGCAGGCCGAAGGTCACGCGGGCAGAAGCGCCGTCGGGCGCGACCTCGCACAGCCGAGCAGCCAGCAGGGAAACCCGTCCCGTCATCGCGACCGCGCAATCGAGCGTCGCCGCGCCCAGCATCTCGACACGCGTTGTCAGCGGCGGCGTGTCGAAGGTCACGCTGCGGCCATCGTCGATACGCTGGTCGCTCTGGAACTCTGGACCATTGCCGCCGCCGTCCTGCGGGCACCACTCGCCGCCGGCAACGCCGCAATCCTGCGGCGACCGCAGAGGCAGAGCCAGATCGGCCGCAGCTGGCGCGTCGCCTTCGACCGTGAGGTGCCGATCGGTCAGCGCGAACGGCTGCCGACCCTGGTCACGTGGCCAGTCGGTCACGGCAATCCAGCGCCCGCTGATATCGGGACCCCGGGCGTCGGCGCGCAGGCCCTCGCCCAACCAGAGGGAGAGCATCGGCTCCTCGGAGACCCCCGTATCGACTCCGTCCAACCAGTGCCGCCACCAGCGCAGGCACTCTTGCAGAAATCCGATGGCCGGGCCGGGCAGGCCGAAATTGGGATAGACGTGAGTCCACGGGCCGATCATTCCGCGCCGCGGACAGCTGAGATGCTGCATCAGCCGCAGCACCACATCGGAGTACCCGTCGGTCCAGCCGCCCACTGCATAGACCGCGCATTGGATGGCGCTGTAGTCCTCCGCCACAGAGCCATGCTTCCAGAACGCGTCGCGCTCGGGATGAGCGAGCCAATTCGCCAACGGCGGTTCGGTGGCCTCGAGACGCTGCAGCCACATGTCGCGCCAGGCCTCGCCGACATGAGCCGGATCGGGTGGCCGCGCCACTTGGCCGAACAGGGCCGAGCCCCAAGACACGCCGTCGTTCAGCAGGGCGCCGCCCATATAATGGACGTCGTCACGCCATCGGTCGTCGGTCGAGCAGCAGGTGACGATGGCTTTGAGCGCCGGCGGCCTTCGCGCGGCAACCTGCAGCGCGGCGAAGCCGCCCCAGGAAATGCCGATCATGCCGACCGACCCGTTGCACCAGGGCTGCGCGGCAATCCAGGCGATGGCGGCGACGGCGTCGTCCTGCTCCTGCCTCAGATATTCGTCGGTCAGCACGCCAGAGGAATTGCCGCTGCCGCGGATGTCGATGCGCAGCGCGGCGATGCCGTGGCCGGCGAACCAGGGATGCATCAGGGAATCGCCGATGGCCGTCGCATCGGACTGGCGATAGGGGATGTACTCGATGACGACGGGAACCCGGCGGGAAACATCGGGACGCCACAGCCGCGCCGCCAGCCGGATGCCGTCCGGCAGAGGAATCCAGATGCTCTCATGCGGATGCACGGGATTCTCGAAATCGTCCGTCGGCAGCGGTTCGCTCACGGCGGCTCCCTTGATGAGTGCGGTTTTTCAACTTGTTGCCGGACAGAGCTTTTCCATCTTTCACGCCCGGAACGGCTTGCGCGGCTGACGCCAGTGTGTACAGTATGCAGTATGCTTCAAGTGAACAAGGGGAGGCGGCGATGAGTGCCCAGCGTGCGGCGGAACGGCCCGCGGTCGAGGTGCGGACGGAACGTCCCCTGACCCCGCGCGAGATCGCGACCTTCGAGCATGACGGCTTCGTCATCGTGCCGGGCTTCTTCGCGGCCGAGGAGATCGCGCCGCTGGCCGCAGCCTGTACGGCGGATTCGTCGCTGGGCGGCCGGCTGCGCGCCGTCGCCGACAGCGACGGCAACGCTCAGGAGGTGATCGGCTGGAGCGCGCCAAGCGGCGATTATCTGGGCATGGTGCCGAACATGGCGCGACTCATCGACGGAGCGGCGACCCTGCTCGGCAAGCCGGTCTATCACTGGCACTCCAAGCTGTCGATGAAGCGGCCCCATGCGCCGGGCCGCTGGGATTGGCACCAGGACTATCCCTATTGGTACAACGAAGGCTGCCTGTGGCCCGACATGCTGACGGCGATGATCGCCGTCGACCGCTGCACCGTCGCCAATGGCTGCGTGAAGCTGGTGCCGGGATCGCACCGGCTGGGCCGGGTAGATCACGTCGGCGTCGGCAAGACCGTGGCCTTCGATCCGGTGCGGCTCGATCTGGTGTTCAAGCAACTCCCCGTCGTGCCGATCGAGCTCGAGCCCGGTGACACCTGCTTCTTCCACGGCAACACCCTGCATGCCTCCGGCGGCAACGATTCCGACATGCCGCGCACCATCCTGCATTGCTCCTACAACACGATCGAGAACACCCCCTTTGTGACCCAGGGGCAGGAACACCATAGCTATAAGCCGTTCGAGAAGCTGCCGGACGACATGCTGCGCCTGCGCAAGTGGGGCAACATCTATGAGACGCACGAATTCTGGCCGCGCCGCGAGGGGGGCACCAATGCCTATGGTTACGCGGTCGTCGCCAACCGCTGAGCGGCACGAGAGAACGGTCGATCCCGATCATTCCCGCGCGGCAGGTGGAGATCGATACCACGCCGCCCGGCCATCCCACCCGCTGTCCCACCGGGTGGGACAATTTCGCGGACTAAGTCATTGAGAAATGAGAGGCGAGGCGGCAGAGTGGGGCCCAGGAGCGGGATGCCACATTCCGTCGGCCCCCATCACGACATTGGGATGATCCGGGTGAGATGATCCGGCAGGAGTTGCCGCTGTCTCGGGCACCGGGGCCGGCGTCTCATAGGCGAAGCCCTCATTCGTAGCGCAACCGGCGCCCGCGCCATACCGGCCCCGGAGCGTCTCGCCAAACCACGATGGCCGGGCTAGTCTCCGCCCCGCGTCCGCGAGGGTTTGGCGGCCGCTTCCAGCAGGCATCGGACGGTCTCGCGTTTCCTGACTGATCCCGCGTCGGTTCGTCGGCAATGGCCGTCGTGAGCGGATCGTTGGCGCCGGGCCGGCCATGGCATGGAAGAGGCGCCGCGCCATCCTCGTTGGGGCTAGCCGACGAAGATCCTGAGAGAGAAGCCGATGGCCCGCAATCCGCGTTACGACATCCTGTTCGAGCCGGTGAAAATCGGCCCGGTCACGGCCAAGAACCGATTCTATCAGGTACCTCACTGCACCGGCATGGGCGTGCAGATGCCCAAGACGCTGGCCGCGATGCGTGCCATCAAGGCCGAGGGCGGTTGGGGCGTCGTCAACACCGAATATTGCTCGATCCATCCGACCGCCGATGACGCGCCCTACAAGTTCTGTAGCCTTTGGGACGACGACGATAGGCGGGTGATGGCGACGATCGCCGACGCCATCCATGAGCATGGCGCGCTCGCCGGCTGCCAGCTTTGGCATGGCGGCGAATTCGTGGTCAATCGCGCCAGCCGGCTGCCACCGATCTCGGTCGACGGGGCACCCGCCCATTACCTCTATCCGCTGCAGACCCGCGCCCTCGACCGCCAGGATATCCGCGAGCTGCGGCGCTGGCAGGGCGACGCCGCCAGGCGCGCGGTCCAGGCGGGCTTCAATATCGTCTATGTCTATGCCGGCCACGCCTATCTGCCGTTCCAGTTCATCGCCAGGCGCTTCAACCATCGCGGCGACGAATATGGCGGCA
>NZ_JBOHKS010000077.1:0-6581 GCF_050729195.1 Hypericibacter sp. | reverse complement strand
GCCGAGCAGCGCCGCGATCGTGATCACGCCGGTGCCGCCGACACCGGTGACGACGATGCCATAAGGGCCGTCGAGCACGGGCAGCTCGGGCTCCGGCAGGACCGGGAACGGCACGTCGCCGGATACGGTGACCTTGCGCAAGGTACCGCCCTTGACGGTGACGAAGCTCGGGCAGAAGCCCTTCACGCAGGAGAAGTCCTTGTTGCAGGAGGACTGGTCGATCGCGCGCTTGCGGCCGAACTCGGTCTCGACCGGCACCACCGACAGGCAGTTCGACTGCTTGCTGCAATCGCCGCAGCCTTCGCAGACGCGCTCATTGATGACGACGCGCTTGGCCGGATCTTCCATCAGGCCGCGCTTGCGCCGGCGCCGCTTCTCGGCAGCACAGGTCTGTGCATAGACGAGGGCGGTCACGCCCGGCGTCTCGCGCAAGGAGCGCTGCACGGCGTCGAGCTGGTCGCGGTGCGAGATCTCGGTGCCCGGCGCCAGCGAGGAATCGCCCTCATAGAGCTCGGGCTCATCGGTTACGAGGCAGATGCGGCCGACACCTTCGGCCGCGAGCTGGCGCGTCACCCGCGGCACGTCGAGCGGCCCATCGACATGCTGGCCGCCGGTCATGGCGACGGCGTCGTTATAGAGGATCTTGTAGGTGATGTTGACGCCGGCGCCGACCGCGGCGCGGATCGCCAGCGAGCCCGAATGGAAATAGGTGCCGTCGCCCAGATTCTGGAACATATGCGGCGTCTTCGAGAACGGCGCCTGGCCGATCCAGGTGGCGCCTTCGCCGCCCATCTGGGTGAAGGTGTCGGTGTTCCGGTCCATCCACTGCGCCATGTAATGGCAGCCGATGCCGGCCAGCGCGCGGCTGCCCTCGGGCACGCGCGTCGAGGTGTTGTGCGGGCAGCCCGAGCAGAAATAGGCGACGCGCTTGATGGCGGGCTTGTAGCCCTCGAGCGCCTTCTCCTTGGCTTCGAGGAAGCCCAGCCGCTCCTCGATGCGCGGGCTGTCATGGAAGCGCTTGATGCGCTTGGCGATGACGCGCGCGATCATGGCGGGCGACAGCTCGTCGGCCGAGGGCAGGATCCATTCGCCGCTCTCGTCATACTTGCCGATCACGCGCGGCCGCCGGCCGGCCGGCGCGTCATAGAGGATCGTCTTGATCTGGTCCTCGAGCAGCGGCCGCTTCTCCTCGACCACCAGGATCTCTTCGAGGCCTTCGGCGAATGTCTTCAGATTCTCGGGCTCCAGCGGCCAGACCAGCCCGACCTTGTAGACGCTCAAGCCCACTTCCTGGGCATGCGCCTCGTCGATGCCCAGATCGTCCAGCGCCTGGCGCAGATCGAGATAGGACTTGCCGGTGGTGACGATGCCGAGCCGGCGCTTCGGCCCGTCGATCACGGCGCGATCGAGCTTGTTGGCGCGGGCATAGGCCAGCACGGCTTTCAGCTTGAACTTATGGAGCCGCATCTCCTGCTCCAGCGCCTGAACCGAGGCGAAGGGCGAGGAGGGGAGACGGATATTGAGGCCGCCCGCGGGCATGTCGAAATCGGTGGGCGCGACGATCTGGACGCGATGCGGATCGATCGAGACAGAGGCCGAGCTCTCGACCGTGTCGGCCACGCATTTGAGCGCGACCCAGCAGCCGGAATAGCGCGAGAGGGCGATGCCATGGAGGCCGAGATCGAGGAACTCCTGCACGCCTGCCGGGTTCAGCACCGGGATCTGCGCGTCGACGAAGGCGAACTCCGTCTGATGCGCGGTGGTCGAGGATTTGCAGGTGTGATCGTCGCCCGCGAGCGCCAGCACGCCGCCATGCTTGGCGGTGCCGGCGAGATTGGCGTGGCGGAGCGCGTCGCCGGAGCGGTCGACGCCGGGGCCCTTGCCGTACCAGAGGGCGAAGACGCCGTCATAATTGGAATCGCCGAAGAGATCGAGCTGTTGCGTGCCCCAGACGGCCGTCGCCGCCAGATCCTCGTTCACGCCCGCCTGGAAGCGGATATGGTGACGCTCAAGGAATTTATGGGCCTGGCCCATGGCGAGATCGAGGCCGCCCAGGGGCGAGCCGCGATAGCCGGTGACGAAAGCCGCGGTATTGAGACCCGCCGCCTCGTCGCGCCGGCGCTGCATCATCGGCAGGCGCACCAGCGCCTGCGTACCGGTCAGGAAGATGCGACCGCTTTCCGCAGTGTATTTGTCGTCGAGAGTGACGGTCGCAAGTTTCATGGGAGCCTCATGAAGCGGGCCGGAGGCCCAAAAGGTTCCGTGCCTCGGCGGGATTTGCCGGCGGACGACCCATCTCGGTGCAGAGCGCGGCCGCTCGCGCCACCAGTTCGGCATTGCTCGCGGCAAGCCGGCCCTTGGCGTAATAGATGTTGTCCTCGAGGCCGGTGCGCAAGTGACCGCCCTTGGCGAGCGCCCAGCGGTTGGCTTCGAGCTGATGACGGCCGGTGGCGGCAGCGGTCCAGGTGGCGCCCGGCAGGAACTCCGCCAGCTCGGCAATCAGGAAATCCAGGACCTTCTCGCGCGCCGGCAGGGCACCGGGAATACCCATGACGAACTGGACATGGACCGGCGGCTTGAGGAGGCCCCGGTCGACCAGCTCGCGGGCGTTATAGAGCATCGCCAGGTCGAAGATCTCGATCTCGGGTTTGACGTCATGCGCCAGCATGGTCTGTGCCAGCCCGTCGATCAGCTGCGGCGGGTTCTCATAGATGATGGTGGCGAAATTGACCGAGCCGGTGGCGAGCGACGCCATGTCCGGCCGGTGCACCAGCGAGGAACCGCGCTCGGACGGGTCGCGGCCGCGTCCGCCGGTCGAGAACTGGACGATCATGCCGGGGCAATGGCGGCGGATGCCCTCCTGGACCCGGGCGAAGCGATCGGCGTCCGAGGAGGAGTGGCCCTGATCGTCGCGCACATGGATATGGACCAGGGCGGCACCGGCTTCGAAGGCTTCCTGGGTGCTCTCGATCTGCTCGGCCGGGGTCACCGGCACAGCCGGGTTCTGCGCCTTGGTCGGCTGGCTCCCGGTGATGGCCACGGTGATGATCGCTGGCTGAGCCATATCTCTCCCTTGGGACCGGATTCGACGCCGCCGGACCAGGGCGGGTGTTCCAGATTGTCGTTGTTGCTTGGGCGTGAAGCTAGCCGAGCGCCCGTCCGCCTGCAATGAATGGGCGCGGCGATCCGCGGTTTTCCGCGTCTTGGTAACGTTGGATGATTTACGGCGCCGCCTCGGCTATATCCTTACCTTCTCACCCGGGTTTGCGGACATTTCATGACCGTCCTCGTTACCGGCGCCGCCGGCTTCATCGGCTTTCACCTGGTCAACACGCTGCTCGATCGCGGCGAGCGAGTCGTGGGGGTGGATAATTTCATCCATTTCTACGACCCCGCCCTGAAGCAGGCGCGTATCCAGGCGCTGCTGAAACGGGACGATTTCAGCTTTCATGACCTGGATGTGGGCGACCCCAAGGCGCTGGCGGCCCTGTTCGAGGGCTATGCCAGCATCGACCGGGTGCTGCATATGGCCGGCCAGCCGGGCGTGCGCCAGTCGATCTCGCATCCCTGGGAGTTCATCCGCAGCAATATCGACGGCCAGCTGGCGATGGTCGAGGCGGTGCGTCAGCTTCCCGACTTCAAGCATCTGGTCTTCGCCAGCAGCTCGTCGGTCTATGGCGACAGCAAAGAAGTGCCCTTCTCCCTCGACAACCGTGCCGAACGCCCGCGCTCGCTCTATGCCGCCTCCAAACGCGCGGCCGAGCATATCGCCGCGACCTACAGCCATCTCTATGGCATTCCGACGACGGGACTCCGCTTCTTCACGGTCTATGGACCCTGGGGGCGCCCCGACATGGCGGCGCTGCTCTTCATCGACGCGGTGATGCGCGGCAACAAGCTGTGGCTCTTCAATGGCGGTAATCTGAAGCGAGACTTCACCTATATCGACGACATCGTGGCGGGGGTGTTGGCCGCGCTGGATCGTCCGCCGGCGCCCGATCGCGAGGGGCTGCGCTATGCGATCTATAATCTGGGCAACCACCGCACCGTCGATGTGCGCGATTTCGTCAGGGTGGTCGAGGACGCTTGCGGCAAGCCCGCCAAGGTCGAGGATGCGCCGATGCAGCCGGGCGACGTCCATGTGACCTATGCCGATATCAGCGCCTCGACGCGCGATCTGGGCTTCATGCCGCGCACGCCGATCGAGGAAGGCATTCCCCGCACAGTCGAATGGTATAAGCGTTATTACGGCGTCGAATAGGATTCCATCATGGCGAATGACCTGCCGTCCGGCGCTCTGACCGCGCTCAAGACGAACCCACCCAGCTTTTCCGCTGCCGATGCCGAGCGGATCGCCCGCGAGCTTTACGGGATCGACGCGCAGGCGACGGTGCTGTTTGGCGAGCGCGACCAGAATTTCCATCTGCGGCCGGCGCAGGGACCGGGCGCGGTCCTGAAGCTCTACAATGCGCTCGAGGATCCGGCGATCGTCGATTTCCAGATCGGTGTGCTTGGCCATCTGGCGCTTCAGGATCCGGGTTTGCCGGTGCCGCGCCTGCTCCCGACGAAGGCCGGGGAACGCTCGGGCCGGATCGAGGGTCCCGACGGCGCCAGCCACATCGCCTGCGCGATCACCTTCCTGGCGGGACGGTTGCTCGAGGAGGTCCAGCCGGAAGTGGCGCTGCTGCGCGATTTCGGGCGTACGGTCGCGCGGCTCGACCGGGCCCTGCGCGGCTTCTTTCATCCGGCGGCCGGGCAACGGATCGCCTGGGATCTTCGCCGTGCCGGCGAGCTGGTTCCGTATGCCTCGCTGATCGGCGATCCGGCCGTCGCGGCGGCCGTCGCGCGCGTGCTCGAGCGCATGGTGGGACGCCTGCCGGCCTTCACGGGTTTGCGCGGCCAGGTGATTCACAACGACTGCAACCCGGGCAATGTCCTGGTCGATGCGGATGGCGCGCCCTACGTTGCCGGGATCATCGATTTCGGCGACATGATCCATGGGCCCCTGGTGTTCGATCTCGCTCTCGCCGCCGCCGAGGTGATCGGCGAGGGGATGGGACCGATCGAATCCGCGCAGGAGATCATCGCCGGCTACTGTGCGGTGCTGCCGCTGCAGGACGACGAGATCGCCGCCCTCTATGACGCCATGACGGCCCGCCATGCGGCAACCTTGGCGATCTTCGCCTGGCGGCAACGCCATGACCAGGATGGCGCCGATAAGCTCGAGCGTTTTGAGCAAACGGGACTGAAGGTCTTCGAAGCTCTCTTGTCGGCCGGTCCGAAGACCGCCGAGGCTGCTTTTCGCAAGGCGGCGGGCCTGTCGCCGGCGACGTCCTTCATCTCGACGCCAAGGCCGGCAGCGCAAGCGTCAGGCGCCTCTGCCGAACCTATGCTCGATCGCCGACGCCGGCTCCTGGGATCGGGATTGGAGCTCTCCTATGAGCGTCCCCTGCATCTGCTGCGCGGAGAAGGGATCTGGCTCTGGGATTCCGACGGCCGGCGCTATCTCGACGCCTATAACAACGTGCCGCATGTGGGGCATGCGCACCCCCATGTGGTGCAAGCGATCGCCCGCCAGTCGGCGCTTCTCAACACCAACACGCGCTATCTGCACGAAACCGTGCTCGATTTTGCGGAGCGCCTCTGCGCCAGCATGCCCGCCGGACTCGATGTCTGCGCCTTCGTCAATTGCGGTAGCGAGGCCAACGACATCGCCTGGCGCATCGCCAAGGCTTATACGAAGGGCACCGGCGCGCTGGTGATGGAGAACGCCTATCACGGCGGCACCGAGGCGGTGGCCGCGCTCTCGCCCTACGATGTGCCGGCCAGTGCCGTGGCGCCTCACGTGCGCACGCTGGAGGCCCCCGATCTCTATCGCGGCCGCTTCCGCAAGGCCGATCCCGGCGCGGCCCAAAGCTATGCCGACGCCGCTGACCGCGCCCTCGCGTCGCTCGCGGCGGCGGGCCATAAGCCGGCGGCGGCGATGATCGATTCCGCCTTCATCTCCTGCGGCATTCCCGACGTTCCAAAGGGCTATCTCAAGACCGTGGTCGAGAAGGTCCGCGCTGCCGGAGGGCTCTTCATCGCCGACGAGGTGCAATACGGCTTCGGCCGGTCCGGATCTCATTTCTGGGGCTTCGATTTTCACAGCGCCTTGCCCGATATCGTTACGATGGGCAAGCCCGTGGGCAACGGCCATCCGCTCGGCGTCATCGTGACCCGCCGGGAGATCCTCAAGTCCTTCACCGACCGCACCGACTATTTCTCGACCTTCGGCGGAAACCCGGTCTCGGCCGCCGCGGGACTGGCGGTCCTCGATGTCCTGGAGCGCGAAGGCTTGCAGGAGAACGCCCGAACCACCGGAGCCTATTTCCGGCAGGGCGTGGAGGCGCTGATGGCGCGTCACGCGGCGATCGGCGACGTGCGCGGCACCGGCCTGGTCATGGGCGTGGAACTGGTGCGCGATCGCAAGACGCTGGAACCAGCGCCCGACTGGACCCGGCGCGTTGCCAATCTGATGCGCGAGCAGGGGGTTCTCATCGGCACCGAGGGCCCGCGCCGCAACGTGCTGAAGATCCGAC
>NZ_JBOHKS010000076.1:0-6709 GCF_050729195.1 Hypericibacter sp. | reverse complement strand
GCATCGACGCGCTCGATTTCGGGGTCAAGGCGCTGGGCACCACGGCCCGGCGCGGCGAGCTCGAGATCGGCGGGCTGACGGGCGTGCCGCTCAGCTTCGCGGGCCTCACGGTGAAGCCGGGCGATTGGGTCTATGCCGATCGCGACGCGGTCGCCGCCTCGGCGCGCGAGCTGCGATTGCCGCAGGAATGACTTTGCCCGCCGGGGGAATCAGCGAACACGACCTATAGAAGCTCGAAGCCGGAAAGATGGGCAGCGTCGCGGTCAAAAGTGAGGGTGCGTAGGCAGCCTGCCTTGGTCCCGAGCGCGCCGATCAGGGCATCCGCGAAGGAGCCGCGCCCTTCTTTGAGCGCGATCATGGCCGTAAAGATTTCCTGTTCGCTCTCGACCACGAGGACATCGGCTTGCAATGTCCGCTCGATAGCCTCAGCAATGTCCGGGTCCGGAAGGCCATAGGCGCGCTCGAGGACCCATACAATCTCGGCCATCGCCACAACGCTGATGAAACCAGGATTCTCCTCGGTCAAACGTCGTTCAATGAGATCCGAAGCAATGGGCGATTGGATCGGATCGTCCTGCGCCAGATATCGGACGAGAATATTGGTGTCGAGGCCGATCATCGGCGCTTGCTGCGCGGCATGCTCTCGGCAGCGCCGGCAGCAGCGGCTTTGCGCATTTCCTCGATTGTCACGGGCCGCCGCCGGCTCTTAACAATTCCCCGCAATGCGGCCGCGGGGACCTTGGGCAAAAGAACGACGCTGCCATCCGGGTGCACGAAGAATTTGATCCGGTCGCCCGGCTTCAGCCGAAGATGGTCCCGAATGGCCTTGGGAATCGTCGCCTGGCCCTTGCTGGTGATGGCGGAGTCCATTTTTGCCTCCATTACATTTTTGTAAATGTAATACCTTGCCGCGAGCCCGTCAAGCCGAGCTCCCAAGCGGCATCGAGACAGGCGTCATGGCGCTCGAATCAGTGCGTGCGCCAGCAGCGATTTTGCGGAGGGATTGGCGTCCCCGGGGTGACTCGAACACCCGACCCACAGTTTAGGAAACTGTTGCTCTATCCGGCTGAGCTACGGGGACACCGTGGGAGGCGAAGCTAGCGGCAGAGGCGGAGCCGCGCAATCGCCTCGACATGGGGGATCGGAGCGGCAAAAGCGCCGCGTTTCAAGGATCGCCGGCCGGGACCTCGCCTCTGGCACAGCACCGACGATCCCTTTACCATCCGCGGCTTGCCGGTCGATGGGCGAATCGATCGTCATGAGATCAGCGGGGGAAAACCGATCCATGAGTGCCGGCGGCGAAACCGTCACGGAGAAGCCGGTGCGTAACTCCGCGCTGGTCGTCGGCGCGCTCGGCATCGTCTATGGCGATATCGGCACCAGCCCGATCTATGCCTTCCGCGAATCCCTGGCGGCGGCACCGGGAAGCCTGACCTGGCCGGAAACGGTGCTGGGCGTGGCGTCGCTGACGCTCTGGGTCCTCATCATCGTCGTCACGATCAAATATGTCCTCCTCATCATGCGGGCCGACAATCGCGGCGAGGGCGGAATCCTGTCGCTGGCGGCCCTGGCGCTGCGGCTGAAATCGTCGCGGGGACGCCGCCTCTTCATGATCTCGCTCGCCATCATCGGCGTCGCGCTCTTCTATGGCGACGGGCTGATCACCCCGGCGATCTCGGTCTTGAGCGCGGTCGAAGGCCTGGAGGTGATCGCGCCCTCGTTCCAACCCTATGTCGTGCCCTGCGCCGTCGCCATCCTGGTCGGGCTGTTCCTGATCCAGTCGCACGGCACGGCGCTGGTCGGGCGCCTGTTCGGCCCGATCATGGTGGTCTGGTTCGCCGTCCTCGCGATCCTGGGGCTCATCAATGTCATCGAGGAGCCGGGCGTGCTCCGCGCGATCAATCCCGTCCATGGCCTGACGTTGCTCGCGGCCGGCGGTTGGAAAGCCCTGGCGATCCTGGGCGCCGTGGTGCTGACGGTCACCGGCGCCGAGGCGCTCTATGCCGATATGGGGCATTTCGGCCGCTCGCCGATCCGCGCCGCCTGGTTGCGTTTCGTGCTGCCGGCCCTGGCGCTGAATTATCTGGGCCAGGCCTCGCTGGTGCTGCGTAATCCGGGCGCCGCCTCCGACCCCTTCTTCCTACAGGCACCGGCCTGGGGCCTCATCCCGCTGGTGGTGCTGGCCACGATCGCGACTGTCATCGCCTCGCAGGCCGTGATCTCCGGCAGCTTCTCGCTCACCCGCCAGGCGATCCAGCTCGACTATGTCCCGCGCATGGAGGTCCGCCACACCTCGGCGACCGAGATCGGCCAGATCTATGTGCCGCGCGTGAACTGGATCCTGATGATCGGCGTGCTGACCCTGGTGCTGGGCTTCGGCTCGTCGAACAATCTGGCCGGCGCCTATGGCATCGCCGTGACCGGCACCATGTCGGCCACCACGATCCTCGCCGCGATCGTCGCCCGCCATCTGTGGAACTGGAGCTGGCTGGTGGTGCTGCCGCTGTTCGGCGCGCTGCTCGGCATCGATCTGCTCTTCTTCGGCTCGACCCTGCTCAAGATTCCGAATGGCGGCTGGTTTCCGCTGCTCGCGGGCGGGATGGCGATCTTCGTCATGGCGACCTGGCGGCGCGGCCGGAAGGTCGTCTATGAAAAGCTCTATGGCGAGGGGCTGAAGCTGGAGCCTTTCCTCGCGCGGCTCGAGGCCTCACCGATGCGCATCGCGCGGACCGCCGTCTTCATGACCGGCGACCCGACCGTCGTGCCCCGCGCCATGCTGCACAACATGAAACACAACATGGTGCTGCATGAGCGCAATGTCCTGTTGCGGGTCATCATCGAGGATCTGCCGCATGTGCCCCCCGACCAGCGCATCCTGGTCGAGCGGCTGGGCAAGGGGTTCTTCCGCGCGACCGTGCGCTACGGCTATATGCAGGATCCCAACGTGCCGGCGGCCCTCGAAGCGGCGCGCAAGCAGGGCCTCGCCACCGACATGATGACGACCTCGTTCTTCATCGGCCGCGAGACCTTGATTCCGTCGAGCAGGCCGGGCCTGCCTTTCTGGCAGGAGCGGCTCTTCATCGCGCTCGCAGCGACCGCCATGAATGCGACGGCCTTCTTCGACATCCCACCGGGACAGGTGGTCGAGATGGGCGCGCAGGTCGAGATCTAGCGCGCCCGATCGGGGCCCGTCAGCTCAGGCCCACCACCGGCAGCGCCGCGCCATGGATCGCGCGCGCCGCGGGCGATGCCAGGAACAGGATCACGTCGGCCAACGCTTCGGGCGCCACCCATTTCGCCGGGTTGGCCTTGGGCATGGCCTGCCGATTCTCCGGCGTGTCGATGATGCTGGGCAGGACGCAGTTCACATTGATGCCGGAATCGCGCAGCTCCGCGGCCATGCTTTCGGTCAGGCGGATGACCGCGCTCTTGGAGGCGATATAGGCGCCCATATGCGCCTTGCCGCTGAGCGCCCCGTAAGCGCCGATATTGACGATCTTGCCGCTCTTGCGCGCCAGCATACCCGGCACCACGGCGTGCGAGACGCGCAAGACCGAGCCGGCATTGAGCTCCATCATATGGGCCCAGCCCTTGGCGTCGATCTCATGCACCGGCTCGCCCATGGCGAAACCGCCGGCGACATTGCAAAGCACGTCGATCTGCCCGAAGCGTTCGATCGCCTTGGCCACAGCCGCCTCGACCGCCTTCGCGTCCAGGAGATCGGCCGGACAGGCGAGGACGTCGGCGGCGCCTTCTTTCTTGTAGGGCCCAAGATCACCCTGCTCACGCGCGACCAGGCAGAGCCGCGCGCCCTGCTTGGCGAAAGCCGACGCCACCGCGCGGCCGAGATTGCCGGTGGCACCGGTGATCATCACCACATCGCTTTTGGCCATGCGAAGCTCCTCGCGTCGCCTATTTGATGCTGCGGAATCGATCCATCGCCGAGACCAGGCTGGCGCGGATGCCGGGCTCCATCGCCGAATGGCCGGCGTCGGGCACCATGGTGAAATCGACTTCCGACCAGGCGCGCCGAAGATCGTCGGCCGTGTCGGGCGGGCAGACGAGATCGTAGCGACCCTGCACCACCACGGTCGGGATATGGCGGATGCGGCCGATATTCTCGAGCAGGAAATTCTCCGGCAGAAAGATGTCGTGCGAGAAGTAATGCGCTTCCATGCGGGCAATGCCGAGCGCCACCACGTCGCTCGAGAAAGCCTCGACCGTCTCGGGGCTCGGCAGCAAGGTGCAGCAGCGCGCCTCATAGATCGACCAGCGCCGCGCCGCCGGCATGTAGATCTCCGGGCTCGGATCGGTCAGCCGCTTGTAATAGGCGCGCAAGAGGTCATGGCGCTCGGAGGCCGGAATATGCTCGGCGAATTCGCGCCAGGCCTCGGGCATGAAGTGACGGATGCCATAGAGGAACCAGTCGATCTCGCTGCGCCGGCAGAGGAAGATGCCGCGCAGGCAGAGCGCCATGACGCGCTCGGGATGATGCTCGGCATAGGCGATGGCAAGCGTCGAGCCCCAGGACCCGCCGAACACATGCCAGCGCTGGATCTTCAGATGCTCGCGCAGCCGCTCGATGTCGGCCACGAGGGCGGGCGTATTGTTCTCATGAATCTCGCCCAGCGGCTTGGAGCGGCCGGCGCCGCGTTGATCGAAGATCACGATGCGATAATGGGCCGGGTCGAAGAAGCGGCGATGGGCGGGGCTGGCCCCGGCGCCCGGGCCGCCATGGAGGAAGACGACTGGGATGCCCTTGGGATTGCCCGATTGTTCCCAGTAGAGTTGATGCGGACCGCCCACGGCGAGCATGCCGGAGTCATAGGGATCAATCTGCGGATAGAAAGCGCCGTCAGCCATGCAATCTGCCCTTTGGCCATTATTCATACGGATCCGCCGGGTGCGGGACCCGGCGGGGGCGCCCACTATATCAGGGCGCGACCGGCTGACAGCCCCCCTCAGGGTCGCAGTTTTCGGCCTGTTTTGCCTGTTCATGATCACACCCGCGCGAGCGGAAGACCCGGCCTTGCCCGAGGCGGGTCTCACCGCGCTGGGAGAAAGCAAGGTGGTGAGCGTGGTCGATGGCGACACCCTGCTGCTCGAGGATGGGCGCGAGGTCAGGCTGGTTGGAATCCAGGCACCGAAGCTGCCGCTGGGCCGGCCCAATTTTCCGACCTGGCCGCTGGCCGAGGACGCCAAGCAAACGCTCGAACGCATGACCGAGGGCCGGACCCTCAAGCTCTTCGCCGGCGGCGCCACGGTGGATCGCCATGGCCGCACGCTGGCCCAGCTCGAACGCGAGGACGGGCTCTGGATCCAGGCGGCGCTGATCCAGGCCGGCATGGCCCGCGCCTACAGCTTTCCGGACAACCGGGCGCTGGCGACAGAACTGCTGACTTATGAGCAGGAGGCGCGCGCGGCGCGGCGCGGTATTTGGGCAAATTCCTTCTATCGCATCCGCGATCCGGGGGAACTCGCGGATATGGTCGACAGTTACCAGCTGGTCGAGGGGCGTGTGGTGACCGCGGCCAAGCCGCAATCGCGCCTCTATCTCAATTTCGGCACCGATTGGAAGACCGACTTCACCGTTGCGATCGACGCCCAGGCGCTGAAGCTGTTCAAAGCGGCCGGGCTCGATCCGTTGACATGGGAGGGGCGTCGCCTTCGCGTCAGGGGCTGGATAAAATCCTTCAATGGCCCGTTGATCGATGTGACGCATCCCGAACAGATCGAGGTCCTCGAGGAATGAGACTCCCGCTCCGCCAACTGGCCGCCGCCGCTCTTCTGCTCACCGCCTCGCTGCTGGGCGCCTGCAGCGTCAATCCCGCCACGGGCCAGCCCACCTTCACCGGCTTCATGTCGGAATCGGACGAGACGAAGATCGGCGCGCAGAGCCATCCGGAAGTGCTGAAGGAATTCGGCGGCGCCTATGGCACGCCCGAGCTCCAGTCCTACATCCAGAACCTCGGCACCAGCCTCGCGGCCAAGTCGGAGCGGCCCGATCTCAAATTCACCTTCACGGTGCTGGACTCGCCCATCGTCAACGCCTTCGCCGTCCCCGGCGGCTACATCTACATCACACGCGGCCTGCTGGCGCTCGCCAACAACGAGGCGGAGGTCGCGGGCGTGCTTTCGCATGAGATCGGCCATATCACCGCGCGCCACTCGGCCCAGCGCTACAGCGAAGGCATGCTGGCGCAGATCGGCCTTGTCGGTCTCGGTGTCCTCACCGGCAGCCAGGGACTGACCAATCTCGCCGGCTACGGCGCGCAAGCCTGGCTGCAGAGCTATTCGCGCGATCAGGAGTTCCAGGCCGACCAGCTCGGCGTGCGCTACCTTTCGCGCGCGAGCTACGATCCGCAGGCCATGGCGGCCTTCCTCTCCAGCCTGGAGGCGGACGCCAAGCTCGAGGCCACGATCGAGGGCCATCCCGAAACCGCCGACCAATTCAACATCATGCAGACCCACCCGCGAACGACCGACCGCGTCGAGCGCGCCATCCAGGAAGCCAAGGCGACGACGCCGGTTCCCGATCCCAAGCTCGAGCGCGACGTCTATCTCGACCATATCGACGGCATTCTCTATGGCGACGACCCGAAGGAAGGCGTCATCCATGGCCGGGAGTTCTCGCATGCGGATCTGCGCCTGGCCTTCACCGCGCCCCAGGGCTTCCAGCTCGCCAACAGCAGCGACGCGGTGCAGGGGA
>NZ_JBOHKS010000075.1:0-9314 GCF_050729195.1 Hypericibacter sp. | reverse complement strand
CATCCGCTGCGGCGAGAACGTCTATCCGGCCGAGGTCGAGAAGGTGCTGCTGGATTTTCCCGGCATCAAGGACGCGGTCGTGATCGGCCTGCCCGACCCGGTCTGGGGCGAGATCATCGCCGCCGTGATCGTCGCCAAGGACGGACCGGTCGACCCCGCCGCCCTGGTCGCCCATTGCAAGCGCCATCTCGCCAGCTATCGCTGCCCCGACCGCGTCTTCCCGCGCGACGCCCTGCCCTACAATGCCGGCGGCAAGGTCGACCGGAACCTGTTGCAGCAGGAATACGAAACCGCATAGGGCTGACCCGCGAAGACGCAAATCCCAGGCCTGGTCCATGGGGCCGTTCCCGTCCTTCTGCGGCCCTGGTTTTCTCCGCAAATCATGCGGAGAAAATCTTGCAGCTTGCGGAGATTAGCTCCTATAATCTCCGCATAAACTGCGGAGATTATATGTATATTTGGCAGTTGCCCTCCTGGCCCGAGTTCCGGTGGGATCGGGATCGCCTTTCGGAGCCGCTGGCGGATCTCCGCCACCGGCAAGGCTTGCTGCTGGGCCGGATGCAAGCGCTGGGATTCAAGCTGCGCGAGGAGGCCACGCTCCAGACGCTGACCGAGGATGTCCTGAAATCGAGTGAGATCGAGGGCGAGAGGCTCGATCCGGACCAAGTGCGCTCATCCATCGCTCGCCGCCTCGGGATCGATATCGGCGGGCTGACACCGACAGACCGGACCGTGGAGGGCGTGGTGGAGATGATGCTCGATGCCACCCGCCACTATGAGCGTCCCCTGACCCAGGAGAGATTGTTCGACTGGCATGCGGCCCTGTTTCCGACTGGCCGCAGCGGCATGGCCCGCGTCCGTGTGGGTGCTTGGCGCGACGACAGCAAGGAGCCGATGCAAGTGATCTCCAGCCCCTATGGCCGGGAGCGGGTTCACTACGAGGCGCCGCCGGCGCGTCGCGTTCCGAAGGAGATGAATCGTTTCCTCGCCTGGTTCGGCGAACTGCCTGCCTCCGACCCGATCCTGAAAGCAGCCGTGGCGCATCTATGGTTCGTGACCATCCATCCTTTCGAGGACGGCAATGGCCGGATCGCGCGGGCCATTGCCGACATGGCGCTGGCCCGTACCGAGCGCAGTCCACAACGGTTCTACAGCATGTCCTCTCAGATCAGGCGGGAGCGGAACACCTACTACGAGACACTGGAGCAGGCCCAGAGGGGCTCGCTCGACATTACAGCCTGGATGGCTTGGTTTCTCGCTTGCCTCGGGCGGGCGATCGACGGCGCCCAGGGACAACTGGCGAATGTCTTGCGGAAGGCGCAGTTCTGGGACTCCCATCGTAGCCTCGTCCTCAATGAGCGACAGACGCTCATGCTCAATCGCCTGCTGGATGGCTTCGAAGGTAAGCTGACCTCGTCGAAATGGGCGAAGCTCGCCAAATGCTCCCAGGACACGGCCGCGCGCGATATCCAGGATCTGATGAATCGGGGGATCCTGCGCCAGAACCCGGGCGGCGGACGCAGCACCAGCTATGCTCTGGTGGACCGGTAAGGGCGCCGGTGGCGCACTTTCCGGCAAATCTGGGCGCGTTCCGCGTCAAGCCCTAAGCTCAGGTCCGCTCTAGCCTGGGACGGCATCGTTCTGGGCGGGAGGCCCGCGACCGCTTCGGCCGGGTCATCGGGATAACCCAGCCTCGGGAGACGCCATTGTCCGTCCGCTATGAAACAGCAGGGATCGCGCCCGGCGAACGCAACCGCTTCTGGCATGAGGCTGTGGCGCAGGCCTATTTTCCGCTCGATCTCACTTATCGCGACGCCGACCGGTTCGAGGGCAGTCTCGAATTGTGGGACCTGGGCGAGGTCTCGCTGTCGCGGCTGGTGACCGACGGCATCACCTATGCCCGCCATGCGCAGCATTTGCGCAAGGACCCCGAGGAGCATTTCCTCATCACCGTGCCGGAGAACGCCGCCATCCGCTTCCGGCAGGATGGGATGGATGTCGCCTGCCGCCCTGGCGGCTTCGTGGTCGAGCGCAGCCACCTGCCCTACGAGTTCAGCGACCCCGATGCCAATGCGCTCTGGGTCTTGCGCGTGCCGGCCTCGCTCATGCGCCAGCGCCTTTCGATGCCCGACCGCTTCGCCTCGCTCAGCTTCGATTGCGCACAAGGGGCCGGCCGCCTCTTCGTCGATATGCTGCGCCTCGTGCCGGAGACGGTCGAGGCGATCCATCCTTCCGGCCGCGAGGTGCTGGGGCGGCAATTGATCGAGCTGCTCGCCCTCACCTTCGACAACGATGCGCGCGTCCTCGAAAGCCGCCAGGCCTCGGTCAAACAGGCGCATCTGCAGCGCATCGAGCGCCATCTGCGGCAGAACCTGACCTCGAACCAACTCTCGCCGCAGACTGTCGCCGACGCCTGCGGACTCTCCGTGCGATATCTGCATCAGCTCTTTCAGGAGAAGGGCCAGTCGCTGGGGCAATGGGTTCGCGAGCAGCGCCTGCTCCGTTGCGACGAGGCGCTGCGCGATCCGCGGCGGCACCAGACCATCGCCGAGATCGCCCATTACTGGGGCTTCGGCGATCAGGCCCAGTTCAGCCGTCACTACAAGGCCCGCTTCGACCGGAGTCCCAGTGACACGCGCCAGCAGTGCCGAGCCTCCTCGCCGCCATCAGGAGCCCACCGCCCGTGAACAAGCCCGTCGCCACCGCCCCGCTCGTCGGTCAACGCATCAAGCGCAAGGAAGACCGGCGCTTCATCACCGGCGAAGGGCGTTATGTCGACGATTTTCAGATTCCGGGCATGACCTACGGCGTGGTGCTGCGCTCGCCTCATGCCCATGCTCGCATCCTCAAGCTCGGCATCACGGCGGCAAAGGCGATGCCGGGCGTGCTCGATATCGTGACGAGCGCCGATCTCGATGCCGCCAAGGTCGGCGGACTGCCCGTGGGCTGGATCGTGCCCAAGACCATCGGCGCGCCGATGGCGAAGCCACCCCATCCGGTGCTGGCGACCGAGCGCGCGCGCCATGTCGGCGACCCCGTGGCCTTCGTGGTCGCCGAGACGCGGGCCCAGGCGCTGGACGCGATGGAGCGCATCGAAGTCGGATACGAGCCCCTCCCCCATATCGTCGATCTCGAGAGCTCGGTCGATACCGACGCGCCACAGCTCTGGCCCGAGGCGCCCGGCAATCTCTGCTATGACTGGGAGATCGGCGACACGGCCGCGGTTGCGCGTGCCTTCGCCGAGGCCGCCCATGTCACGACCTTGAAGCTGGTCAATAACCGCATCCACGCCTCACCGATGGAGACGCGCGGCACGATCGGCCATTACGATTCCTCGACCGACCGCTACACCCTCTACACCTCGAACCAGAATCCGCACATCATCCGCGTATTGCTGGCGGCGGCCACGCTCGGCATCTCGGAAGAGAAGATCCGCGTGGTGGCGCCCGACGTCGGCGGCGGCTTCGGCATGAAGATCTATCACTATGCCGAGGAAGTGCTGGTGGTGTTCGCCTCGCGCCGGCTGAAGCGGCCGGTCAAATGGATCTCCGACCGCACCGAGGCCTATCTCAGCGACACCCATGCGCGCGACCATATCACCACGGTCTCGCTGGCCCTCGACGCCCAAGGCGTCATGCAAGGACTCAAGGTCGACACCATCGCCAATATGGGCGCCTATCTCTCGACCTTCGCGCCGGCGATCCCTTCCTTCTTCTATGCCTATCCCTTCCCCGGCCCCTACAAGGTGCGCGCGGTGCAATGCCGGACGCGCGCCGCCTTCACCAACACCCAACCCGTCGATGCCTATCGCGGCGCCGGACGGCCCGAATGCACTTATGTGCTGGAACGCGCCATGGATGCGGCCGCGCGCGAGATGGGCATCGACCGGGTCGAGATGCGCCGGCGCAACTTCATCCCGGCCGAAGCCTTCCCCTACAAGACGCCGCTGCTCTGGACCTATGACGTCGCCGAGTTCGACCGGCTGATGGACCAGGCGGTCGAGGTCGCCGACTTCGCCGGCTTTCCCGCGAGGCGCGCCGAAGCGCTCAAGCGCGATCGCTATCGCGGGCTCGGCTTCGCCTATTACATGGAATCCTGCGGCATGGGCCCCTCGAAGCTCCTGAACGAGCAGGGCTGTCAGGCCGGCCAATATGAAGTGGGCACGGTGCGGGTGAATCCGACCGGCAATGTGACGGTGCTCACCGGCAGCCATACGCATGGGCAAGGCCATGAGACGGTCTATGCCCAGATCGTCGCCGATGCGCTCGGCGTCGATTTCAACGCGATCGAGATCGTCCATGGCGACACCGACCGCGTGCCTTACGGCATCGGCACCTATGGCTCGCGCTCGATCGCGGTCGGCGGCTCGGCATTGAAGATCTCGCTCGACAAGGTGGTCGAGAAGGCGCGCCAGATCGCGGCCCATCTGATGGAGGCCAATCCCACCGACGTGACTTTCGAGCAGGGCGTGTTCCGCGTCGCCGGCACCGATCTCAGCCGGACCTTCAAGGAAGTCGTGCGCGCCGCCTACAACCCGGTCGATTATCCGCTCGACAAGCTGGAGCCGGGGCTCGAGATGACGACCTATTTCGATCCGCCCAACTTCACCTTCCCCTATGGCTGCCATCTCTGCGAGATCGAGGTCGATCCCGAGACCGGCAAGATCGAGATCCTGGCGCTGGCGGCCGTGGACGATTTCGGCAACCAGATGAATCCGATGATCGTCGAGGGCCAGATCCATGGCGGCCTGGCGCAAGGTGTCGGCCAGGGCATGATGGAGCTTTGCGCCTTCGACAAGGAGACGGGGCAGCTGCTCTCAGGATCCCTGATGGATTACGCGCTGCCAAGGGCCTCCGACCTGCCCTCGATGCGGATCGAATCCATCGTCACGCCCTGCCACTACAACCCGCTGGGCGTCAAAGGCTGCGGCGAGGCGGGCGCCATCGCCGGCCCCGCCGCACTGGTGAGCGCCGTGCTCGATGCCTTGGCGCCGCTCGGCGTCACCGACATCGACATGCCAGCCACGCCCGAGCGGGTCTGGCGCGCGATCCAGGCGGCGAAGAAGCGCTGAAAGAGCGGCTTTGCGCCGCCGCTTCTATCTGACGAACCCGGGTTGCCGGCCGTCCTGACCGCTGCCGGGCACTTCCTGGGCGCCGCGGGCTTCGGCCTCTCGCGCGGGCCGCCCCAGCAGGGCCGGCAGGAAGATCAGGGCCGACACCAGCGTCCAGGTCAGAGAGATGACCAGCAGCCTTCCCATGCTGGCGGTCCCGGGATGATGGGACAGACAGAGGCTGCCGAAGGTGGTGCCCGTCGCGAGCGCGCTGAAAAGAATCGCGCGCGTGAGACTCGATTGGAGGAACCCGCCGATACCGGCGCGCCACGCCATGACGAAATAGATGTTGAAGGCGACGCCGACACCCAGATGAAGCGGCAGCGCGATGATGTTCGCGAAGTTGAGCGGCTCGCCGATCACGACGCAGGTCCCCAGCGTCAGCAGCCCGGCCAGAGCCAGCGGCGCCATGGTGCGCAGCACATCGCCCGCCCGGCGCAGGACCAGGGCCAGCAGCAGGGCAATGGCGAGAGCGGCCCAGAGCGCCGCCTGCTCGAAGGCCGCGACGATCGTCCGTCCCGATTCCTGGATCGAAATGGGCGCGCCCGTCGCGTCCGGCGCCACCGCGCGAACCGCTGCCGCGAAGCGCCGCAGCACACCATTGTCGTTGCTGTCGCCTTTGGGAAACAGTTGAACGCGCGCCCGGCCATCGGCCGCGACCCAATCCCGGACGAGATCCGGAGGCAGATTGCCGGCAGCCACAGGCGCCGCCTGCAGCGCCGTTCGAAGCTGATCGAGGAGCGTCTTCAATCCCGGCAACAGCAAGGCCCTGGCCGAGGCCCGCAGGGCCGGCGCGCCTGTCGCCATCTTGTCGAGCTCGTCCGCAAGCCGCTCCGCGGCGATGGCCGCGCTCGAGCTCCGCCCGGCCGCCGCCTGGCGCAAGGCGGTCGCGGTCGCGCCCATCTTGTCGGCATCCGCCTTGTCGCTGGGATCGGGCTTCAGGTCGCTGGGGCTCAGGCTGTAACCGACCAGCATGGCGGCATCGCCGATCTCCGCAAGCTTGGCGTCCTGATCGTCCGGGATGAAGCTCGCCAGGGTCACCGCCTGAGCGACCTCCGGCAAGGCCCCGAGGCGCGAGGCCAGGGCTTGCGCCGCCGAGACCGAGGGCGCCATCACGTCGATCGTGTTCGGGGTGGTGTCGGGATCGCGCATCAGATCGAGCAGGGTGGCGACGGATTGAGTCTCGGGGCTCTTGAGGTCGATCGGGTTGAAGTCGAACGGAAGGCGGGGCAGCAGAGCCAGGGACCCGATCGAAAGCCCGGCGAAGAGAGCCAGGACCCACCGGCGCCGGTCCGCCATGAAGCGGTCGACCGGCGCCAGGAACCGATAGCCCGCCTCGGATCCCGCGGCCGAGGGCGCGGCAAGTCGCAGCAATGCCGGCAGCAATGTCACATTCAGCCCGAAGGCGATGATCATGCCGGTGCCCGCGATGACGCCGAGGTCCGAGACACCGCGATAGTCCGTCGGCAAGAAGGCGAAGAAGCCGGCCGCGATGGCGATGGCGGCGAGCGCGAGCTGCGGCCCCACGCCGGCGCCCGTTCCGGCCAACGCCGCGATCATATTGCTGGCCTGGCGCCGCTCGTCACGAAAGCGGACGCAGAACTGGATGCCAAAATCCACGCCCAGACCGACGAACAGAACGGTGAAGGCGATCGAGATCAGGTTGAAGGGGCCGAGCAGCGCCAGCCCCACAGCCGCGGTCCAGATCAGCCCGACGACGACGGTCGCCAGAACCGAAAGCACCATCTTCATCGACCGCAGACCCAGCCACAAAAGCAACGTGAGGCCGAACAGGGTCAGGGCGGCCGTCGGTCCTGCGCCCTCCGCCAGCGTGCCGAACTCCTCGTCCTCGAGCGGAACCGGTCCGGTCAGACGAACCGAGACATTGTGGGCGGGCGTGAGGTCCAGGTCGGCCGCGGCCTGCCGGATGGCATTGCCCGCGGCGGCGCCGGGCGACAGGGAATTATAGTCGAGAACCGGCTGGACCAGGATAAAGCGCCGCAGTTCCCGCCGGTCGGGCACCGCCTGCGTGATCATCTTGCGCCACGACAAGGGCTGCGGGGACCCTGCCTCGATGGATCCCAGGCTCGCGCCGATGGCCTGGAGCGGGACCGCCAGGTCGTCGAGGCGCGCATCGCCGCGTCTCACGCCTTCGAGCGCCAGCGAGAGCGCGCTCATGAGGCCGCGCAGGCTCGGATCGGCCGCCAACGAACCCAACAGGGGTTGGCCGGCGATCACATGCTCCATGAGACTCGCCAGATCCTCGCGCGGCAGGAACAGCAGGCCGTTGCGATCGAAGAACGCGCCACCATCCGGTCGCCTTACGGTCCGGAACTGCGTCTTGTCCTTCGACAGGCGATCGGCCAGCGCGGCGGTTGCCGCCTCCGCGAGCTCCGGCGTCGGCGCGTCGATCACGACGACGATCTGATCCTGGCCCTGGGGGAACGCCGCATCGAACGCGGCGTCCCGCTTGCGCCATGGGATTTCGCCGGAGATCAGCTTGGCGCTGTCCGTGTCGATCGAAAAATCCCGGACCAGATAGAGCGCCGCGGCACAGCTCAGCAGAAAGACGACCGCGATCACCTTCAAGGCGTGGCCGCCACAGATTCTGACGATCGCCGACAGCGCACGACCCGCCATTCCCGGCGTCAGCATTCAGAGGCACCCGGCAATCGTCAACACTCCCGTCCTGTCAAGATCGTTGCGTCGTGGTAATAGGCGGACACTGCACATCTTCCTGTCAGTTTCCTGTCGGTCTAGAAGATTCCCGCCTTCACATATTCGAATCCGGCGCCCCCCGGGTTCGCCGAGACAATATTCCTTCCCGTTCCGAGTAGAAACTGATACGCATGTTCGTCGCAGTCGACAACCCGCGGCGACGCTGTGTTACGATAATTTCACAGTAAAGTGCTGGCGCATATCCGAGCCACAGTGCCACCAATGTCAGGTGCTGAGCGGTCGTAGGGGATGACGACCGCCAAGTCGGGAAGGCGAGAAAAAAGACAGACGACGATTCCGATTCTGTTCGCCACCAGACAACCATTGCGGCTCCCATGACGATCAATCCCCAGTTCGTAGAAATCGCCGGCGCGTTCTGTGTGTTTTGCGCCGGTATCGGCATACTCTACACACTCCTGGCAGGCTTCCTCGTGCGGCGATTCTTTCGCAGTCGTAGCGGCGAGCCGTCCGAGTTCCCGTCCGTCAGTATTCTGAAACCCCTGCATGGGGATGAAATCGGACTGGACCGGAACCTTGAATCGCTGTGCCAGATCGACTATCCCGGCGAGGTCGAGCTCGTCTTCGGAGTCCAGGATCCCCACGACCCTGCCATTCGCCATGTCAGGGCCTTGCAGGATCGGTTCCCCGGGATGGCGATCTCCCTGGTGATCGATCCGCGCGAATATGGGACCAACCGCAAGATCTCCAACGTCGTGAATATCGCGCGAGTGGCGCGCCATGAGGTTCTCGTTCTTTCCGACAGCGATATCGGCATCGACCGGGACTATCTGCGGCACACGGTCGCCGAGCTCGCCCGGCCCGGGGTGGGGCTTGTCACCTGTCTCTATCGCGGTGCGCCGCTCTCGGGCCTGTGGCCGACCTTGTCGGCCATGGCGATCGACTACAATTTCCTGCCGAGCGTCATCGTCGGCCTGAGGAGCGGCCTGGCCCGACCCTGCTTCGGCTCGACGATCGCCTTTCGGCGCAGCGTCCTGGAGCGGGTCGGCGGATTCGAGGCCTTCGCCGATCATCTTGCCGATGACAATGCCATCGGCGAGGCGGTCAGGGCCCTGGGCTTGCAGGTGGCGATAGCGCCTATGCTGGTCACGCATAGCTGCGCCGAGCGCAGCCTCGGCGAGCTGCTGAAGCATGAGCTGCGCTGGTCGCGCACGATCCTGAGCGTCGCCGGCCCGAGCTTTGCCGGCATGATCGCAACCCAGCCGCTACCCCTCGCCCTCCTGAGCGGCGCGGCCTTGGGCTTCACCCCTTGGATAGCCGCCCTCATCCTGGCCGCTTTGGCCTCGCGGCATTTTCTGCGGTATCAGGTCGACCGTTCGGCAAGCAGCAGTCTCGGCGATTCCGGATGGTGGCTGATGCCGCTGCGTGACCTGCTTTCCTTCGCGGTCTTCTGCGCGACATTCTTTGTCGAGAAGGTTTCATGGCGCGGACGGCGATTCCGGGTCCGCGCGAATGGCATGCTGTCCGC
>NZ_JBOHKS010000074.1:0-5314 GCF_050729195.1 Hypericibacter sp. | reverse complement strand
CGCCGGACCTGAGGAAGGTCCGGCGCGTTCGATGCCGATCCGGTTCTGTGTTTGCCCGGGTGCCTCAGCTCTGCGGCTGGGCGTCCGGTCCGCGGCGCTGGCGGTCGTTCATGAACTGGTCGAACTCGGCCTTGTCCTTTGCCTGGCGCAATCGGTCGAGGAACTCCCGGAACTCGCGCTCTTCTTCCTCGAGCCGGCGCAGGGTGTCCGCGCGATACTCGTCGAAGGCGTGGTTGCCGGTCGCCTGCGACCGGTTCCGGCCCCAGCCGCAGCCCGAGGGCCCGTACCAGCGACCGCGCGCCTTGTTCATGCCGTCAAAACCGTCACGCTTCCAACCGCCCATGCGTCCGCTCCAAATGAGATAGGCCAGGACCCCAAGTCCAATCGGCCAGAAGAGGATGAAGCCGAGGACCGTCACGCCGATCCAGGCGGGCTTCCCGATGTCGTCGAGTTTCGCGGCAATATCCATGTCGACCGCCCCATGTGAATGTTAATGACATTCACATAAGTAGGAGATGGCGCTGAACCTGTCAAGACGAGGGACCAGGTCCCGCGTGAAAAAATCCGGGCAGGCGATTCAGCGCGGGGCACCGCTGCCACCCGCACCGCCCCAGCCCAATCCTTGGAGATAAATCAGCACCGCCGCCTCAAGCAGCTCTTCGGGCGTCATGGGCAGCTTGCGCCGGGCGGCATCGCCGCGACCGAACAGCGAGGCGATCCCGTGCGAGATCGACCAGATATGGAGCGCCATCATCGAGGCCGGCGGCCGGCCAGCCTTGGGCAGTTTTTCGCTCAGCGCCTCGGACGCCGTGCGCAGGATGGCGAAGGCGCGGTCGCCCGCCTGGCGCAGCTCCGGATTGCTTTCGAGCGGAATCCCGGCCTCGAACATCGCCGCGAAATAGGCGGGCTCGGTGCGCGCGAAGGCGAGATAGGCCTTGCCCAGATTGTTGAAGGCGGTGAAGGGATCGGGCCTTCCCTCGTTCCAGGCGGTCTTGAGGAACGCCTCGAAGCGTTCGAAGCCTTGGCGCGCCACATCGGCCATGAGCGCGTCGCGATCGCGGAAATGGCGATAGGGAGCGGCCGGGCTGACCCCGGCCCAGCGTGCCGCATCGGCGAAGGTGAAGCCCGCCGGACCCTTCTCGCCGATCAAATCGAGGGCGGCCCGGATCAGCGTCTCCCGCAGATTGCCATGGTGATAGCCGCGCTTGCCGGGCTCTTCGCCCGGGCCCTGCCCCCGCCCCTTATCCTTCGACCACGCCATGTAACGAGGTCTTACATGAGTCGGCCCGGCTCCACCATCGCCTTGGCAAATCCCCCCGAAGATCGAGCGACTCGGGCAATCCCCTCCGGCCATGCCGGCATCGCGATGTCGCAGGCCAAGGGCGCCATTATCAACGCGCAAAGGCTGGGATTTCGGTGCTTCCGGCGCCGCCGATGCACGCAGGCCGGCGCCGAAATCTCGCCCCGCAGTTGGACTTTCCACCCCCTTAGGAATAGGGTCTCGTCGCCAACCTCAAGGAGGTGGCGCCCATGCAAACATTGATGGACAAAGTCGTCCTGATCACCGACGCGATCAGGGACCGCCGGCAATTGACCTTCATGGCCAACGGTCATGCCCGGCAAGTCTGCCCGCATGTGCTGGGCACCAAGCAGGGCAAGTGGCATCTCTTCGCCTGGCAGTTCGCCGGCACCTCCAGCCATGCGCTCCAATCCGGAGAGGAGCGATGGCGTTGCTTCGATGTCCCGGATATCAGCGATCTGGTGGTTCAGGACGGCGAATGGCATCGCGGTTGGATCACCGGCAAGCGCGACCATCATTCGCTCTGCATGGACAATGAAGTCGCGATCGTCGATCCGGCACATGCCGCCGAGAGCCAGAGCGCCTCGCCCTTCCGCATCCCGCCCCCGCCCCTGAGGCGCGCCGGCCAGTAAAGGTCGCCCCGAAAGCGGCTCCAATCCCGGGAGAACTCGGAGACGGGTTCAACCGTTACTCCCGGATGACCCAAGCCACGACCGTTGCCTCACCTGATCCCGGCCCCGGGCGTTCGTCCCCTATGACGCCTCCGGATGAACCGCGCGAAGGGGATCGGGCGCGAGAGGAGGACCGGGCGGAGCGGGAGCCGATGCCGCCTTCCATCTATGGCTTCATCTGGCGAACCAGCCGGCGCGGCCAGCTGATGGTTTGCCTGTTTTCGGGGTTGCTCATCCCCCTGGCCGCGGTGCCGCTGGAGCTCCAACGGCGCATGGTCGATACGGCGCTGGGCAACAAGGATCTGCGGCTCCTGATCTTCCTGGGGCTTCTCTATCTGGGCTCGATCCTCGCGCAGCAGGGTTTTAAATATGGATTGAACATCGCCCGCGGCTGGGTGGTCGAGGATGTCACGCGCCGTCTGCGCCGAACGATCCATCGCGGCAAGGACAGCCTGGGCACGGCGCAGCCCGGCACGCCGCCGGATGCGGGAACGGCGGTCGCGATGGTCGCGTCGGAATCCGAGGACATCGCCGGGTTCGTCGGCGACAGCGTCTCGGTTCCGCTGGTGCAGGGCGGGACGATCCTGTTCACCTTCGGCTATCTCGCCTGGGTGGATTGGCGGATCGCCAGCCTTGCCGCCCTGCTCTATACGCCGCATTACTTCATCGTGCGCTGGGTGCAGCAGCTCATCAATCGCCTGGCCCGCAGCCAGGCCAAGGTGGTGCGGCGCATCGGCCAGCAGCTTATCGGCGACATCGAGAAACAGCGCGACTCCGGTCGCTTCCATTCCCTCGTCCAGATCGCCTACGACCTGCGCATGAAAATATACCGGCGCAAATTCATCCTGACCTCGCTCGGCAATTTCCTCGACGCGCTCGGGCCCCTCATCGTCCTCGTGGTCGGCGGCTGGTACGTCATCCAGGGCCAGACCAAGGTCAGCACGCTGGTCGTCTTCATCTCCGGCATGCAGCGCATCGCCGATCCCTGGGACCAGCTGATCAATTTCTATCGCACCGCCCAGATCGCCCAGACCAAGTATCGCCTGTTCGTCCAGACGCTCGAGGGCGACGAGCATCACCAGCCGCTGGGACAATGAGAGGCTTCAGGCACTCGTGACGGGCGCTTTCACCGCCGGCGCTTTCCATAAGGTTTGCCGTCCTTATGCGTGTAACCGGCCGGCTGCCAGCGGAGATCGACGTCGGGATAATCGGCAATATCCTGCTCGGGGCGTCGCGATCCCATCTCCAGGATCAGGGCCGGGCGGTTGGATCTGTTCTGCAGATGATGACCGTCGGCGACGCCGGCCTTGAAGCCCGCACAATCGCCGGCCCGCAGCAACTCCTCGCCCTTCTCGGTCACGAGCATGACCTCGCCTTCGAGGACCTGAAGGAACTCATCTTCTTCCGTGTGCCAATGGCGCTGGCTGGACCAGGTTCCCGGGGCCATCCGCAAAAGATTGACGCCGAACTGGGTCAGGCCCGCGGCATCGCCCAGCGCCTGGCGGACACGATCGCGGCAGGGGGCATCGTAAGGCGGCGGATAATCGGTCCCCTCGCTGCGCGGCACCGACGCCAGATCGATCTTCGCCATGGCCCTCTCCCCGTTGCTTCGCACCCAGCATAATGGGGCACGCGCGAAGCGATCCAGAGGGAACCTGAGCCGGATCCCCGGCCTATTTCACCGTGAAGCCCGCCTTCGCCAGCAGCACATAGGAATCGTCGCGCAGCAGGCGCAGTTCATATTTGCCGGGCTCGAGCTTGCCGCCCAGCGCGTCGCTGTCGAAGGAGCCCGATCCCTCGATCGTGGCGTCCGTATAAATATAGGCGATGTAGTTGTAGATATCGGGATCGCCGGCACGATAGACCGCGACCCAGTCGAACTTCATGCCGGGCGCGTTGTGCCAGGAAAGCTCGATCGTCTGGCCCGGCTTGTAGCTCGCCTTCTGCACTGCCACCACCGGCACCGCATCGCGCGCCAGCACCCAGAAGGGCGTTCGCGCCAGCTCCTGACCGTCGGCATCGGCAAGGACCGCGTCATAGGCGCCGACCTTCATGAAAATCGAGCCGAGCTTGATCGAGGGCCGGTCGCTGGCATCGCCCGTCGCCATGCTGGCGATCGCATTCTTCGCCGGATCGCCGCCTCTCGGCACCACCGAGATGCGCGCATCCTCGCGATTGCCGATGACGAAGCGCAGGATGAAATCGTCGCCTTGGGTGACGATGCGCCGGTCGATGCCGACCATCGCCGGGGCGATGCTCGGCACGACATGGAAGGTCGAGACCACCGCGCGATGGTCCGACGGCCAGGGCGTGACCGGAATATCGACATCGGGTCCGCCCGCTTCGCCGACAACCTGGCTCGCCGTCACGCTGGTATTGCCGGCACTCCAGACCAGATCGATGCGATCGAAGGTCTCGTTCGGCTTGACCCAGGGATAGGGATAGCCCGCGGTCCAGGTGAGGCCCGGCTGCGCCACCGGATCGGGATGCGCCTCGCGATAGGAATCATGCATGCCCGCATCGGCCAAGGCCTTGCTCACCGGCCATTCGACCGCATACTTCACCTGCGGGCGCGCCTTCGCCACCGCCTCGGTCCAGTCGAGATACGAAGGCGAGTTGAAATCGCCGGTGAGGAACACCGGCGTGCCATCGGCCGCCACTTTCGGCAGCGCCTCGAGATAAGGCTGGATGGCAGGGAGCCGCGTGTCGGTCTCCATCTGCATGACCGCCGCCAGATCCTGGCCATCGCGCACCGCCTCGGGGCCATAGGGCGTGGCCGGCATATGGACATTCGCCATGGCGACGATGCGGCCGGGAATGGGCTCGACCCAGACATAGAGCGGATCGCCCGGCGGATCGAACAGCGGATAGCGCGAGATGATGTGGCGGCGCTCATCGACATAGGGCCAGCCCAGCGCGTTCGCGATGGCGCGCGAGGTGCCGTCGGGCTCCTGCAAGCCCACGATATCGGCCTTGGCCGCTCGGATCGCTTCGATCACCTGGCCCGCGTTCACCTGCGCGCCGCCATACCACATGTTGAAGGTCATGACCCGGAGGTCGATGCCGGGCTCCTCCGCCCGTGCCGATCCGAGACCCGTCACCACGCCCGCCGCCAGCGCCAAGGCCGCCAGCCACCGCCGCAAGCCGCTCATCTTCCCCTCCCCAGGATCGCCGTTCCCATCCGGCGCCGGACCCGATCCTGAACCCATCGGTTAAGCCCCGGAACCGGCTGGATTTCCGGGGAGGAGCTTGACACGGCCTCCCCACTCGAGTAAATGAATATTCATTCAGTATCGTTACTGTATTGAAACCGCAACAGAACTTGAAGGATTTCGGTCCCATG
>NZ_JBOHKS010000073.1:0-8316 GCF_050729195.1 Hypericibacter sp. | reverse complement strand
TGGCGATACTGGCCCGCGTCGTCGGTCATCAGCGCGGTATTCCCGTCCAACTGGGAAACCAGAATTTCGCGCAGGGTCTTTGCGGTGACATCGGAGACGTGCTGGCTGCGAACACGGCCGCCGCGCTCGACCAACGAGAAAGCGATCTCCTTGCCCATACCGCCAACGGCGCTGGTCCGCTTGTTGCGGTGCTTGTTCTTCTCTTTGCCGCCGATGTAGGTCTCGTCGGCCTCGACCGTCTTACCCTCGCCGCCGAGCGGGCCGGACGACGGGTTCAACTCGCGCATACCCTCGCGAATGCGATGCGCCATGAACCAAGCGGTTTTGTAAGGAAGGCCGATCATCCGGTGCAGCTGGTGCGCGCTCATCCCCTTCTTGCTGGCGCACATGAGATGCGTCGCCAACAGCCACTTGGTCATCGGAATGTGCGACCGCTCATAGAGCGTGCCCACGGCCGCCGTAAACTTGCGCCGACAATCCTTGCAGTGATACCAGCCCGGCCCCATGGACTTGCCACCCAGCGTCGCCACGCGGTCAAACGAGCCGCAGAACGGGCAATAGGGGCCGTTCGGCCAACGGATGGCTTCAAAGTGCTCCCGAGCCTTCTCAAGGTCGGTGAAAATCGGGTTAGCCAGATCAACGGTCGCGGTCATGAACATCTCCTATGCCCATGAATATAAGGATTCGACCGTGTTCAGTCAAGGTGATAATTCCCCCCTCAAGGGGGGAGGGGCTTAGTAAGAAATAGAGCGGGACGTCGCTCGAGGCATTGAATCCCCCACTTGTCCCCCGCGTCATATCGCTGTCATGAAGCGGTCACGCGGGAGTCCTGGCCTTCTGTCTATGGTCGCGCCAGATTTCAGCGCCGTCATGTTTCGTCACCCGACGGCGCGCTCACCTCTGGAGAGAGAGGCCTAATGACGTCGATCGACCGCTATCCCCCGATGACCATCGCCGACGCCGACGATATCGGTTCCAACCCCACCGACAATTCGCCGCTGATCGAGATCGCGGCGCGCCGCTACAGCCGCCGTGCCGCATTGCGGGGCCTGGGCCTCACCGGCGCCGCCGGCCTCTTCACCGGCCTCCTGGGCGCACGCTCCGCCAAGGCCGACGGCAATCCCTCGACCCTCACCTTCGAGGAGATCGAGCAGGGCATCGATGACGGGCTGCGGCTCGCCAAAGGCTATCGTGCCGACGTGCTGATCCGCTGGGGCGACAAGCTGAGCCCGAACGCGCCGGCTTTCGAGGCCGGGAAATCGACCGCGGCCGGCCAGGCCGTGCAGTTCGGCTACAACAACGACTTCATCGGCTTCATCTCGCTGCCCGTGGGCTCGAACGCGTCGGATCACGGCCTCCTCTGCGTCAACCACGAATACACCAACATCGAGCTGATGTTCCCGGGCCTCACCGAGGATGACAAGCTCGACAAGGCGACCGCCGAGCAGGTCGCGACCGAGATGGAAGCGCATGGCCATTCGATTCTGGAGATCCAGCGCACGGGCGACAAATGGGCAGTGGTCGAGGACAGCCCCTATAACCGCCGCGTGACAGCGACGACGCTGATCACCATCACCGGACCCGCCGCCGGGAGTGACCGCCTCAAGACCTCTGCCGATACATCAGGAATGTCCGTCAAGGGCATGGTGAACAACTGCTCCGGTGGCATCACGCCCTGGGGCACGGTCCTCACTTGCGAAGAGAACTTCAACAATTACTTCGGCGGCGATCCCTCGGCCGCACCCGACGCCGCCTCCTTCAAGCGCTATGGCATCAAGGGCGAGCCTGAATATGCCTGGTGGAAGCACGAGGCCCGCTTCGACCTGAGCCAGGAGCCGAACGAGCCCAACCGCTTCGGCTGGGTGGTCGAGATCGACCCTTTCGATCCGAAATCCCCGCCGATGAAGCGCACCGCGCTCGGCCGCCTCAAGCATGAGGCCGCGACCAGCGTCATCGACAAGAGCGGCCATGTGGTCGTCTATCTCGGCGACGACGAGCGCTTCGACTATCTCTACCGTTTCGTCAGCAAGGGCACCTACAGCGCCGGCGACCGCAAGGCCAATCTCGGCCTGCTCGACAACGGCACGCTCTCGGTCGCCAAGTTCGATCCCGACGGCAAGCTGCATTGGCTGCCGCTCACCTATGGCGAAGGCCCGCTGACCGAAGCCAACGGCTTCAAGAGCCAGGCGGACGTCGTCATCGAGACCCGCCGCGCGGCGGATCTCCTGGGCGCCACGCCGATGGACCGGCCCGAGGATGTCGAGACCGATCCGGTGACGGGCCGCGTCTATGTCGTCCTCACCAACAACACGAAGCGCGGCTACAACCAGATCGACGCCGTCAACCCGCGCGCCGACAACACCGCCGGCCAGATCGTCGAGCTGATCCCGGCGGGCGGCGACGGCAAGGACGCCGATCACACGGCGGCCGAATACAAGTGGGACATGTTCCTGGTTGCGGGCAACCCGCTCTGGGGCACCACGATGTATGGCAAGGGCACCAGCAAGAATGGCTGGCTCGCCTGCCCCGACAACGTCGCCTTCGATCCCAAAGGCCGGCTCTGGATCGCGACCGACCAGGGCGGCACGCAGAAGAAATTCGGCATCGGCGACGGGCTCTACGGCACCGATGTCAGCGGCGACGGCCGCGCGGTCACGCGCAAATTCGTCGCCATGCCGCGCGACGCCGAAACCTGCGGCCCCTGCTTCACGCCGGACGCCAAGACGCTCTTCATCGCCGTCCAGCATCCGGGCGAAGGTTCCGTCTTCGCCGAACCCACCACGCGCTGGCCTGACTTCGATCAGAACCTGCCGCCGCGTCCCGCCGTGATCGCCATCGTCAAGGAAGACGGCGGCGAGATCGGCAGCTGAGTTGACGTGCCTGACCTGTCTGGACTGAGACTTGATTCCCCTGACTTCATGACACAGACGAACCTTATCTGAGCTAGTACCCCGACTACGGCCTTGAACTGGCGGGAAGACGGAAGCACCGTTTTCCCGCCATTTTTTCTTGTCCGCGAAAGAACTTAACGCCCAGGCTCAGGCCGCCGATCCGGACATTGGCGTGGCGGCATGTTTGTTATAATATAACCCAGACTGCGATTGCGAGATGAGGCAAGGCGAATGGCTCCCGTCACCGGCATGAAAACCGTCGCCCATGATCACGAGCATTGCATCGCCGAGGCCCTGGGCGCGGCGGAGTCGCTCTGCGGCGAGCGCGGCGCGCGCCTGACCGACATCCGCCGGCGAGTGCTGGAGCTGGTCTGGCAGAGCCATGCGCCGGTCGGCGCCTATGAGCTGCTGGAGGCGCTCCGGGCCGATGGCCGCGGCGCGCAGCCGCCCACCGTCTATCGCGCGCTCGAATTCCTCATCGAGCAGGGGCTGGTCCACCGGATCGAATCGCGCAACGCCTTCATCGGCTGCACCCATCCGGCCGAGATGCACAGCTACCAGTTCCTGATCTGCCGCGGCTGCGGCAGTGTCGCGGAACTGACCGACCGCGCGATCGCGACCGCGATCGAATCGGGAGCCCGCAAGCAGGGCTTCGCGACGCAGCGCTCGACGGTCGAGATCGAAGGCCAGTGCGCGTCCTGCCAGCAGGCCGCCTGACGGAAACTCGCGCAGATCAGACGCGCAGCGAGGCGCGGATCAGCGGCGCGAAATGGGCCAGGTCCGGTGTCTTCATGCCGAGCACCTTGGCCTCCTCATCCCAATGGCGCAGCTTCACCGCCTGCCCGGCATAGGGCTCGGCCGCGAAGGCCGCCGCCTCTTCCGCTTTGTGCGGGCCGCCCTGCAGCCGCAGCGACAGCACCGAGGCTTCCGAAAGGCGGTCGAAATAGCCGGGCTCGGCGACACAGAGATAGCGCTTGGCCTCGACATGGAGCCGCACCGGCTCGGTCACGTCCGGTCCGAAATAGCGCGACAGCCAGGCCGAGCCCAGGGACTCATGCTCGGTGTCGATCCCCTGCTCCGCGATGTCCTGCGGCAGCTCATGGATCAGATGACCGATATCGTGCAGCAGCGAGGCGACGATCAGCGCGCGGGGCGCCCCCGCCTGCTCGGCCAGCCAGCCCGCCTGCAACGCGTGATCGGTCTGGTTCACGCCCTCGCCATAGGTATCGCCGCCACGGCGCTCGAAGGCGGATTGGATCTGGAGCAGGAGATCGTCGGCGGTCATGCGCGCATCTCCGCCGCGGACCCACGCTCCAGCACGCGCCAGCGGCTCAGAATGCCATCCTGGTCGATATAGCAGCCCTGGAGATGGCGGCGCCCCAGATTGGGATCGAACCCGTCGCGGCCATGGAGCACGCGGTCGTTCTGGAACATCAGCAACTGCCCCGGCGCCAGGCGGAAGCGCAGCTCGCCCTCCGGCCGGCGCAACAGGCGCGCGAAGCGCCGATAGGCCGCGTACCAGCCCTCGATCTCCTCGAGCGGCAGGTCGATGGGGGCCGCAGAGCGGTTGTTGAAATGGACCGAGCGCACGACGCCCTCGTGATCGGTATGGATCACGCGCTGGTCGGCCTCGAGATCGGCGTTCTTGTCGGAGAAATGGAAATGCTGCGGCAGCTTCGAAAGACGATCGAAAGCCGCCGGATCGTCGCGCCGCAGATCCTCCGCGGCCTTGAAGCCATCGACCAGGATGCTCTCGCCGCCGGGCGCGTCGGCCTCGAGGCAATGCAGGAGCTGGATGCCGGGTGACGGGTCGCGATAGGGATTGTCGGTATGCACCCCCAGCCCCACCGAGGTGTAGGCCAGATTGTTGGGGTTCGGGATCGACTTCACGTCGAAGTAAGCGCCGTAATTGGTGACACGGACATGGCCGAAGCGGTTGCCGGCATCGACCACCATGCCGCTCCGGGTCGGCACATTGTCGAGGAGCCCGAAGCCATAGGCGTGATAGCGCGCCAGGAACCCCCGCTCCGCCTCGGGCGAACGGTCGAGCTCGTTCCAATCGGCGCGCGGCAGGTTATTGGCGATCTCGTTGCCCCAGATCCGGTGCTGCGGCCGGCGCCGGGCACGGGCTTGGGGACTGAGCTCATGGGCCTTGAGCCAGTCGGCCGCATAGCGGCTGTCATGACCATCCGACCAGCCGATCTCGATCGCATCGCCCTTCGCCGCGACGGCCTTGGGTGCGATGTCCTCGGGGATGTCGAGCGTGTCGAGCAGCCGCTGTCCATTGCCGGGATGACGGCATCGGGCGCAGCGGCAATTGTCGCGCAGCCACAGGAAGGGGAATTCTGCGGCGCCGCCCTCGCGCCAGCGGACAGCGACACGCCGCCCCGTCACTTCCGCATTCTGGACTGCCGTCATGATTCCATTCTCCTCACAAACCGTCTCGCGGCCTCCCTCCCCCTACCCCCTCCCGTGAAGGGAGGGGGCGCGATGTTTGTAGTTCCAGCCCCCTCCCCTTGCGGGAGGGGGTTAGGGGGAGGGGTGAGCCGCTCGGTCTTCAAACCTTCATCCGCCCGCTGGTCGGGTCATACATCGGCTTGAGGCTTGCCCGTGCCGGCTCGCGCTTCAATCCGACCTCGATCTCCCATTTTCCGGACGCGACCCAATCGGCATCGACGCCGGCCTCGTTCTTCACATAGCCCATCGCGATCGCGCGGCCGAGATGATGGCCGTAATTGGCCGAGCTGGTATGGCCCACCCGCTCGCCGTTCCGGTAGATCGGCTCGTTGTGATAGAGCAGCGGCTCCGGGTTCTCGAGCGCGAACTGCAGGATGCGCTTGGGCAGTTTCCGCCCTTTCTGTTTCAACAGCGCGTCGCGGCCGATGAAATCGACATTCTTGTCCCAGGCCACGGCGAAGCCGAGGCCCGCCTCGAGCGGCGTGTCCTCGTCGGTGATGTCGTGGCCCCAATGGCGATAGGCCTTCTCGATGCGACAGACATCCATCGCATGCATGCCGCAGAGCTTGAGCCCGTGTGGGCCGCCCGCGGCAAAGATGGTGTCGAACACGCCGACCGCGAACTCGGTCGGGACATAGAGCTCCCAGCCCAGCTCGCCCATATAGCTGATGCGGGTTGCCCGCACCGCCGCATGGCCGATATTGATCTCCTTGCTGGCGCCGAAGGGGAAGCCCGCATTGGACAGGTCGGCCTCGGTCAGCGGCTGCAGCAGGGCCCGCGCGTTGGGGCCCATCACGCCGATGACGGCATAGGCGTTGGTGATGTCGTCGACCGTGACCTTGGCGCCCGGCTCGATATGGCGGACGAGCCAGTTCTTGTCGCGCACCGCGGTCGCGGCCGCCGTTACGATCCAATATTCGTCATCGGCGATGCGCGTCACGGTGAGATCGGCCTCGATGCCGCCGCGCTCATTGAGCCACTGGGTATAGACCGCTCGGCCGGGAGCGCCGCCCACGTCGGAGGCCGAGATCCGCTGCAGCTGCGCCTCGGCATCGGGGCCGCGCACCAGGAACTTGGCGAAGGTGGACTGATCGTAGAGCCCGACCTTCTCGCGCGTCGCCTTCACCTCTTCACCGCAATAGGAGAACCAGTTCTGGCGCTTGAAGCTGTACTCATACTTCGGCTCGACTCCCTTGGGGGCGAACCAGTTCGGGCGCTCCCAGCCGGCGACGTCGCCGAAGCAGGCGCCGTTCTCCTGGAGCCGCATATAGAGCGGCGTGCGGCGGATGCCGCGCGCCGTCGTGAACTGGCGATAGGGCCAATGCATCGCGTAGAGCAGCCCCAGCGCTTCGGAGACGCGGTCATAGAGATAGGTCTTGCGATTCTGATGCGGCATCATGCGCCGGATATCGACGTCCCAGAGATCGAAGGGCGGATGGCCCTCGACGATCCAGGAGGCGAGCGCCATGCCCGCACCGCCGCCCGACTGGATGCCGATCGAATTGAAGCCAGCGGCGACGAAGAAATTCTTCAGCTCCGGCGCCTCGCCCAGGAGATAGCGCTGGTCGGGCGAGAAGCTTTCCGGCCCGTTGAAGAATTTGCGGATCCCGGTCTCGCCGAGCTTGGGCACACGATGAATGGCACCCTCGAGGATCGGCTGGAAATGATCGAAATCCTCGGGCAGCTCGTCGAAGCAGAAATCGGCGCGGATGCCGTTCATGCCCCAGGGCTTGGCATTGGGCTCGAAGGCCCCGATCAGCAGCTTGCCGGCGTCTTCCTTGTAGTAGGCGCAGGCATCCATGTCGCGCATGACCGGCAGGTTCGACGGCACATCCATCGGCTCGGTCACGACATAGAAATGCTCGGCCGCATGGAGGGGCACATTGACACCGGCCATGAGGCCGACCTCGCGCGCCCACATGCCGCTGCAATTGACGACGATGTCCGACTTGATCTCGTGGCCGTCATCGGTGCGGACGCCGGTGACCTTGCCGTCCTGCTTCAGGATAGCGGCGACGCGCGTATCCTCGAAGATCTTGGCCCCGCCCATGCGGGCACCCTTGGCCAGCGCCATCGCGGTGTCGGCCGGATTGCACTGCCCGTCATTGGGAAAGAAGATCGCGCCCAGCAGATCCGAGGTGTTCATCAGCGGATATTTCTCGGCGACCTGCTTGGGCGTGATCGGCTCGGCATCGACGCCGAAGGCATGGGCCAGCGAGGCGCCGCGGCGCAGCTCGTCCCAGCGCTCCTCGTTGGTCGCGATCGAGATCGAGCCGTTCTGCTTGAGGCCCGTGGCCTGACCGGTCTCCTGCTCGAGCTTGCGGTAGAGCTCGATCGAATAGCGCGCGAGCTTGGTCAGGTTGCCGCTATAGAGCATGCCGCGCACCAGCCCCGCCGCATGCCAGGTGGTGCCGCTGGTGAGCTTCTTGCGCTCCAGCAGCACGACATCCTTCCAGCCATGCTTGGTGAGGTGATAGGCGACGGAACAGCCGATGATGCCGCCGCCGATAATGACGGCCCGGGCGTGGGAGGGCAGAGCCATACTCAAAGGTCCCCTTCTGGAAGGAATGCGGGGCGTAATCTAGCGGGGTCGCGCCTCAAGGTGAACCGCCAGCCGGTCGCAGGGTGAGGGTTGATATTTATATCCCCTCCCCCGCTTCCTCCTTTCATCCCTTCCCCCCTTGTGGGGGAAGGTTAGGAAGGGGGGTGATCGTAGATCGCGTTGGTTGCCCCACCCCCTCCCTTGCCCTCCCCCATCAAGGGGGAGGGGACGAGGAGCGGCGGGGGAGGAGATGGTGGGCCTGGTTCACACCCAGGGCAGCGAGTAAATCTTGACGTTGGTGAAGCTCTTCATCGCCTCGATCACGCCTTCCTTGTAGCCGAGACCCGAATCCTTGATACCGCCGAAGGGCGACATCTCGATCCGGTAGCCCGGCACTTCCCAGACATTGACGGTGCCGACTTCGAG